>CAMJDC010000017.1 GCA_946404285.1 uncultured bacterium
CTCTGACGAGAGAATACCCAATCCTGAATCTTATAATTTCTTTTTACTCATCATAAATTTCTTTCTGATAGCCAGATTTGCATCTTTTTGATAGCCTCATCTGAAGTCAATCAAGAGAACTCTCATGAATTAAATAATAATCATTTTTCTGTGAATGCTGTATTTTCTCAGGCAAGATATCTTTCTAATGTTTTGACTACATTCATCCAAGCTTGAGCATATCCATCAAAAGATTCATCTTCTCCGTTCGTGCTATACTCATGATTATCAATCATTCATTGTAAATCTTGTTTTATTTCTTGTAAAGATACTTTTACAATTGGAAAATCATCTTCATATTCCATAAGTTCTTTAGCCTGATGCTCATCTGAATTTAATTTGAAAAGAGCATAAACTGAATTATTCTCTCTCCAAACTTTTTTTCATAAAGCATAATAAAAAGCCTGATTACAAGAAATTTCATTCATCAACGAAATGTCCGTATAACCTGTTTCTTCTTTTATTTCTCTGCGAATTCACTCCACAAGTGATTCATTTGGTTCTATTCATCCACCAGGAATCAAATATTTTCAGTATTCTTTATCTCTTTTTCTAACAAGGAAAACTTTTTCTTTTTCATCATAAACGAACCCATATCATGATGGTTTTGCTTGTGCATCAGTATGTCTTTTACCAAAGCTTGGTCAAATTACATATTTAATAGGCAAATTATGTTTTATAGCAAAATCAAAATCTCTTTCATCATGTGCAGGAACTGCCATAACTACTCACGTACCATAATTAGCCAGCACGTAATCTCAAATATAAACTGGAATTTTATCTCCATTAAATGGATTGATTGCATAAGCTCAAGTAAACTGCCCTGTCTTCTCCTTCTGTAATTCAGTTCTCTCTAGTTGAGTTTTGAATTTAGCTTGTTCTTTGTATTTTTCTACTGCATCTTTGTATTCTGCAGTAGTAATTTTATCTACTAATGGATGTTCTGGAGCCATCACAACAAAAGTCATTCAGAAAACTGTATCTACTCTGGTAGTAAATACTTCAAAATAATCTTCAGAATTTTCTAAGAACATTTTGAATTGAGTTCATTCTGATCTACCTATCCAGTTTCTCTCAAGCTCTTTCATGCTTTCATCCCGGTCAAGTCCATCTAAGTCTTTGATTAATCTTTCTGCATATTTAGTAATACGTAAAACTCGCTGACGCATTGGTTTCTGTTCAACTGCAGATCCACATCTTTCACATTTACCGTCAGCTAAATCTTCATTTGAAAGTCATGTTAAACAGTGAGGACACCAGTTAATAGGTTTAAAGTCAATGTATGCTAACCTTTGGTTATTTAATTCATTTTTTAATTCTTCACCATCTAGTCATTGCTCTTTAAGTTTCTTTTCGAGATTTTCTATTGGCATGGCTTTATCCAGTTCTTCATCATAGTAATGATTATAGAACTGTAAGAATATCCATTGTGTCCATTTAAAATATTCAGGTTCTGCTGTAGAAAATGATCTATCCCAGTCATAACTAAATCAAATTTTTTCTAGTTGCTGTTTGTAATAATTAATATTTTGCTCTGAAACTACCTGTGGTTTCATCTTCTTTTCCATAGCATACTGTTCAGTTCATACTCAAAAAGTGTCAAATCCCATTGGATGTAAAACTGAATATCCCTCGAGCATCTTCTTACGAGCTAATGTGTCAGAAGCCACATATCACTTAGGATGTCAAACATGAAGTCATGCCCCACTTGGATAAGGAAACATATCTAGAATATAAAATTTCTCTTTATTTGGATCTTCATGAGTAGAATAAACTCATTCGTCTTTCCATCTTTTTTGCCATTTCTTTTCCATTTCAGACCAATTGATTTGCATCAGATTTATTTATAGATTTAAAAAAACTTTCTTTGAGAATAGATTTTCAAAACATAAATGCAAGAAAAACAAATAATTTCTTTTCTAGATAAAAATTTGATTTTTAGTGCAATATTATTATATACTCTGGTTAGTGTTTTTTATTTTTTTGGGTTATTGTATAAATGACAGATATAGAAACTAAGCAACAGCGACCTGCTTGATTGATGTTATGACTTTCTATTTTTATAATAATTTTTTGAATAATAACAATTTGTTCTCCTAGTATATTTTGGAAATTTATGGATATAATTCTTGGATTTTTCCTTATGATATGATGAATATCAGCTATTATTAATGCATTTAAAAATAAGAATAACCCATTAGTACGGTTACTTTGAATTGGATGATTTTTATTGACTTTGATCTGATTTTGACTTATTTTTTCATGGTCCCAAGTTGTATGAACTGTGATGATTTGGATTTTTGCTTTGTGGGCTTTGATTAGATGAGTAATGTTGGTGATTTTTGGATTGTCAAATAGAGAAACTCAACCTTTACGGTGGGCAATACTATGACTATGATGATTATTATTTGTGCTAGCAATCGTAATAATTTGTGTTCCTAAAAGTGAATCTAGAACTTGGGCATGAATTTGTATATGAATTTCTACTGTTTTTGATGGTATATCCTTATTGGTATGTGCTCTTAATATGAAAAATAATCCATCTCTTCAAGCAGAATTATTAAACAAAGCTGACCAAAATGAAATTGCACAATGAGATGTTGTTATAACTGAAACTGTAGTTATGACTAACAGTACTCCGGAAAATACTGAATCTCAGCCAGATAATGCGAATTAATTAATATATTCTCAAAATATTCAAACAATATTGGTTATTCTTACCATTTTGATTTTTTGAAATTCTTCTATTGAAAATTAGTCTGATTTTAGTATAGTTCATATCGTTCAATCGTAGCACAAAGTTCTGGATAACCAGAATTAGGAAAGTCCTGACATTAAAAAAAGGGAGACATCTCACGGATGCTGGACAGCGAAGGCTCAAATGAAAGTGCCACAGAAACGTAAACTAGTTGATTCATTCAGCGAAAGATGCAACGTGAAGATAGTAATTTAGATTACTTACTTCTACTCAGAACTGCAGATTGCTTTTCGAGGGGCAAACCACTTCCCAATGCAAGCTTCCTCACAAGAGGAGTGCGAGACCAAAGATTTACTCTTTGCTAGATATATCGTGCTTTAAACACAGAATCAGGCTTATTGGTTGAACAATTAAATATAGGGCTGTAGCTCAGAGGTAGAGCGGTGGTCTCCAAAGCCGCGCGTCGCGAGTTCGATTCTTGCCAGCCCTGAACGTAATAATCAATTCTTAAATATAAAAGAGTTTCTTCTGAATAGAAGCTCTTTTTTGCTATATTGGTTATTTATTTTTTTGGTTCATCTTTTTTTTCGAATAAATTAACTGCATAATCATAAAAATTCTGGGTATATAGTGATGCATTTATCCAAAAATTAGCTTGTTGGAAAATCAAGACATCTAAGCTATTTCATAATGATACATAACGACTTGCATTTGAATCTTTATTATAATCGACTACGGGTTGTGTTTTTTGTGTTAAATCTGATTTTTTTTGTCTACTTATCTCTGAATTAAGAGTTGATGATACATCGGTAACATTAAAATAATGACTTGCCATTACTCCATATCTATTTTTCGTTGATGGATCATTAATTGAATTTTGTATTCCGTAAGTTTTTTGTCGCTTCTCGTTGTTTTTCTTTGCTACGTATTCTCTATACTCTTTTGAATAATTTGGCAATCTATTTGCAATATCCACCCGCTCAATATCTATACTAAATGCAAAACTATCAGCTATATTCATTTTTTTGGTTGTAGAATCCAAAAAATTATATTGTTGAGTCCACATTCAGAGTTTTCACTCTCTAGAAAGTTTATCTACAACTCCATAAATTTCTTTTATTCATTCTTCTATACTTACGATTTTTCTTCATCAAACTGAAAATTTCATATTTTGCGCAGGTACTGTACAAAATCTTATCATAAATAATGGTCATAGACCTTCGTTTTTTTCAGGATCAAATATTGGAGAATCTATTTCACCACATGCACACATTAATTTACATGACATTTTTTGGTCTAACCTGAGTCATTCACATCCTTTAAAACAATTTTCTATTTCTTCCTTCGTTTTTTCTAGCTGTGTTTTTTCAACATCATCGTTTGTATAGCTATCTATTAAACTCTGCAAATAATTCATATAATCATTAAAATCTTCATCTGATACTTCAGAACTGTTTGCAGAATTAGATCCTTCTGTTCATCATCATGAGTTACCATTATCTCATTTTTCTCAAGAATCTCCATCGGAAGTATTTCCTCAATCTCAATCAGATTTTTCTCATGTGTCTGCATCTTGATTTGAATCTTGGTCTTGATTTAATGATTTTTCATCATTACATACATTACCATTTATTCAATTATTAAGATTTAAACTAGCTGCTCATAATCATTCTATCAAATCATCATATTCATCAAATATCGACGGAGCTCTTCATCAAGCTGATGGTTCTGTTCCATTTTCTCATTGTTCTGAATTTCATGATGGCGAGGTATTTCATCCTCATCATTGTCATCATTGTCATCCGTTTTCTCAATTTCATCAAGAGCTTCATCCTCATCACTGGCCTCCCTTCTCTCAGCTTTTTCAACCATTTCAATTAGAGCCATTACCTTCTGTAGAAGATTTATGATTTTCTGCTGCTTGTTCAACTCAGCGAAACATTGGAAGATGATAAAAAGCTGGTTGAATTGGATCTTGAGATTCCTCAAATAGTAATTTTGCTACAATTCATAAATCTGACATGATATCATATGGAGAATCCTCAAGTGTTGCATTTCGATATTTATCGTTTCATAACTGAGATTCTTCTACTGTTTGTGTTTTTTCTTCGTTATTTTTACCTTCTATGTAATATTTATGAAAAAAGTTTTTACAATTTGTTTCAGCATCTTTAGATGTTGCAGGTGCAATATCATTTTTTTGTTCTTTATAATCTAATCGATAATTTTTCAATTCACATTGGAAATAATCAGCACAATACTCTGCTACTTTATCTTTTTCTAATATAAATTTATTACTGTCTGTATTCCCAATTTCTAATTTTAAACTTCTTGCTACATCTTTTCTAAATTCAGGCTCATAATAATATAAAATTCATCGAATTCCTTTTTTTGGAATATAACAACGTCTTTCTGCTAATGCTTGTTCTACCCTATCTACTCATGCAAGTTCAAGTTGTGTGTTCATCTTTTCTGTATTTTCTAATTCATCTAAATAGGGATCTTCTGGATAAATAGGTGAATACGGTGTATTTAGATATTCGTTAGAAAATCATTCATCATAAATTTTTTGGAAAGTATCTTCAATTTTGGAAAACAGATCAAATCCATAAATTCGCCCACTGAATGTGAACACCATGGCAATCAGAATAACTATAATTTTATTTTTAGTTCGGAAGCTGTACATTTTGTAATTTTTCTGATAAAGAATAAAACAATGTAACGACAGGAGATAATTTTTTATCTCTAAATTTTTTTATTTTTTCTTGGTACATCAGTAATCAAATATGTAATGGATATGTCATATTCAATTCTTCCAAATCATGCAATGTCTTATATACTGCGTCTATTTGTTTATTTACATATGACTGAAATTCCCAAATCCTTGATTCATACTTTATTCTTTCCGTCTCATTACCACCAGCTCATGAAACTTTTGTGCTTAGTCGGTTTTGATAAGTTTTTTCAAAAATCTGATAGTTTAATAATTCATTATAAAGCATTGTAATAAATGGAGGATCTAAAGTAAGTCCTCTTCATTGTGAGCCATGCATTGCACATTTTATGAAATTTTGTCACGTAACATTTCATCACTCAACACATATATTATCCTTTATCTCTAATTTATTATTATCTAATATTTTCAATTTATCTAATACTTTTTTGTAATATTTCTGGTTTGAATTAACCACGCTCATAGTTTGTGGATACAGGCTTTTTATTTCTTCATATTTTGTTATAAAGAAGTATCAAGAAAAAAATGCTGTTATTCTGTCTTGTGTTTTTGGAAAGTTTTTGCTACTGTCTACACTAAATACCTGTGCATATTTTATTTTGAACATATCGCTCATAATTGCAGAAAATATTTCAGTAGCATATATAGACATGTCACATTCGTTCAATTGATTTTTTTCATCTCAAGAACATTTATCCACTCATTCTTCATTTCTTTGTTGTAATTTTAATATTTTTGCAATATTTCATCCTCATGTAAAAATATTAGATAAATCCGATTCTTTTGTTACAAATGGAAGTTTTCAGTCCCCACCTTTAAATGATGAGCACAGTGTATAAACAAATATTGATTGACGTGAATCAAATGTTCTCTCCCAATCTCGAGTATCACCTGTGTTTGCATCGGCGAAATAAACTCTTCATTCATTTTGTCTTTGTGATAACATAGCTTTGCAATAATTTTGGATAACCGTCCTTGCAGAAGTATCATTCTTGGACAGTAATGTTTTTCCATCTGAAAGCGTCATTCGAATACATTGAGTGGCATCTGTCTCCATACCTTTGCTACAATATGGTTCTGTGTATCAGTTTGATAAACTACTGCACATATCTCCAACATTTACTTCTTCATCACAATTCCATGCTTTTATTTCACAGCATGATAGGAATCAGATTAATGATATTAACAGTGTTATGTATATTTTTTTTGGCATTGTATTTAAATAGTTATTAAAATTTTATTATATTATTTTTCACACTGATATTTTGCTATTTCTTTTAGAGTCTTTTTTAATTCTTCCATTTTACTACTAGTATCATCTACTTGGTCTAAAAGTGCTTTTATATTTACCAATTCATAGGAAAGATCTGACGATATCGCATTTTGTTGTGATTGCCTATAATTGCTATTTATGTCTAAATATATATCAACTAGTCAGGAGTTAAATCACGCTGAATATCATAATACATTAAATGTTGCACCTGATCAAAAGAGTTCTCTCCATATTTCTTTCTTTTGATCGAGATTTCCCGTGGTCACTGCCTTAAAAGTGTCTTTTAATTGATTTTTTGTTTCTTTTTTTTCCTGTTTTGCTTCTTTTTTCGCTTGTTTCTCTTGCTCTTTTTTCTGTTTTGCTTCTTCTTTTGCTTGTTTCTCCGCTTGTTTTGCTTGCTCTTTTAAAGCTTTTCTTTGCTCTTTTGATAAATTTGTTGTTTTTTCTTTTTGTTTTTCTTGTGCTTTTTTTTCTCATGCAAATTTCTGAATTGTAGTTGCTACATTTCCATTTATTATTCATGTTTTACATGTCCGATTTCATCATCGATATGCTCTAAGTTGAGCCATTTCATACTCAGACATATCGCAACGATTTGAATCTTGTGGTGATTCACCTCAGTTAGAAAAGCTAAAGGCTGTCGCAAGTCTTTTTGTCGCTAACTTCACATCATTCATTGAATTTTTAAGTGAATCTTTGCTATTCTTTATTCATTTATTTCGTGTACTATTTATATTTGATGCATATTGGTTACATGCTCAGAATAATCACAATCATCCATAATCTTTTTTTAATTGCTCTATAGCACCTCAATCACTTGAGTCAAATCCAGGGATTAATGATGGTTTAAAATCTCCTAATCATGCATTGAACAAAACAAAATGTTTCATATATCCGTTCATTAAAACAAGTTCTCCCATAATATCTGCAATCGTTACTCAATTTAAACGATCTAAGTTGGCTTTTTTTTCAAGCAATCATAATTCTTGATATTTTTCTATTACAGATTTTACATTATTAAGGAGATTTCAATCAAAACTAGTAATCAAACTCACATGTTGTGAAAGATAATAAGCTAATTCCATTAATGATGTTTCTATATCCAATAGACTTTTATATTCTCTCACAATTACTCTATCCTTTGTTAGTATCCGTAGTCATTCAGTGTTAGATTGTAATACTGAAAGTCCGGCTAGTTCTAATAAAACTGTTAATGTTGTGATAGTTGATCATGCAGCTTGCATATTTCATCGTATACTAGTCGCTAATATGTCTAATGCATTTATACTACCCGTACCTAATGTTAAGTATTTTTCCTTAAACAAACCCCCATCTGATTTTGTAGAATAAAAACGTTTTTCACTTACTTCTGATCATAGCATTGCTGACATCATCTCATTTTGAAATTGAAAATATAACCCCATTGTTTTAGAAGGTCCACTACAAACGTCACGTTGTTCTTTAGTTTCTTTTGCTTCTACACCAAAAAATGGATAAAAAATTAGGTTGAATGCTATAATTACGATAAATAAATAGTAATATTTTTTTCTCATTATTGGGCGAAATATAAAACACAGTTAATTATACTCACACCTTGAAAAAAAATCAAAATATTTGGCTGAATTTCCCCAAACTTAGCTTGACTTAAATTAGATAAAATAAGAAATTAGACTATTTCAGATTTTCGATTAGAATCTTATAAATGATATTATTATTTCTGTTTTTAAATCCCCTTTTGAAAAAGGAAAAATAGCACCCTAGCTAGAGTACTATTTTCCCCATAAGGTTCTACCACACACTTATATTATATATATTTTTTATTATTTGTCGAGTTTTATTGCTTGTATATTTTTTATATAAAAAATTTAAATAAAAATCAGATTGTTTTATTGTTTGGGATTAATATAATTATTAAACTTGTTGAGATTTAAGCAAGTTAAAACTTTATATTCAGTTTATTAAGAAAATTATGTTTAATCGATTAACTAACCTGATTTGATGAGATTATAATCAAAAACAAATTAACACACTACGACCTATCGTTACTAAAATAAATGAACGATACGATAAATTTGAAACTCTTTCAGATGATGAAATTAAAGCAAAAACCCCTGAATTTAAGGAAAGATTGAGTAAATGAGAGACTCTTGATGGCATTCTTCCAGAAGCTTTTGCTGTAGTAAAACAAGCTTGTAAAAGAATGGTTTGAGATGAATACGATGTAAAATGAGAAAAACAAACCTGGAATATGATTCCTTATGATGTTCAACTTCTTTGAGGAATTATTCTTCATCAGGGTAAAATTGCTGAAATGAAAACATGAGAATGAAAAACTCTCGTTGCAGCCGCCCCTGTATATTTGAATGCATTGTCTTGAAATTGAGTTCACGTAGTAACTGTAAATGATTACCTAGCTTCTCGTGATGCCCAATGGATTGGATATTTGTATCAATGGTTAGGACTCACTGTATGAAGTGTCGTAAAATGAACTCCCCTACAAAGAAGAAGAGAAGAATATTCAAAGGACATTACATATGTGGAAAATTCAGAATTATGATTTGATTATTTGAGAGATAATTTAGTTCAGACAATGGAAAGAAGAAATCTGATTTGGAGACCTTTGAATTTTGCAATTGTCGACGAAATAGATTCCATCTTGATTGATGAAGCTAGAACTCCATTGATTATTTCTGAAGCTAGAGAAGAACCTACAGAAAAATACACATATTACGCAAATATCGTAAATATGCTCACTCCCTGTAGTGGGAAAAAGAGAGTTTCAAAAGGGCTTTTGAATGAATTGATAAATGATGAGCCAAAAGAACAAGAAGAAGATTGAGATTACTATATCGATGAGAAGACCAAGACAGCTTCTTTAAGTGGAAGATGAATAGCAAAACTTGAACAACTTTTGAATGTAGAAAATCTTTATAAAGATTTCTGATTTGAGGAAATTCATCATATTGAAAACGCATTGAGAGCAAAAGCTGTTTATATTAGAGATGTGGATTATATAGTTTCAAATGGAGAAGTGTTAATCGTAGATGAGCATACAGGTAGAACAATGCCATGAAGAAGATTTAGCGAATGATTACATCAAGCTATTGAAGCTAAAGAAAATGTACAGATTCAACGTGAATCTCAAACTATGGCCACGATTACATATCAGAATTTTTTCAAACAGTATAAAAAATTAGCTGGTATGACGGGTACTGCTGCTACCGAAGCCGAAGAATTCCAAAAAATTTATGAATTGGAAGTTGTTATCGTACCTACAAATAAACCAATTCTCAGAGTAGATAAGCACGATAAAGTTTATTATAATCAACAAATAAAGTGGAAGTTTGTAAAAGATTATATTAAATTTTACCACGAAATCTGACAACCAATTCTAATCTGAACTGCGGATATTGCGACATCTGAATACGTTTCTCGTATACTTGAGAAAGATGCGATTACTCACTATGTATTGAATGCAAAATTCCATGAACAAGAAGCTCATATTGTAGCCAATGCAGGTAAATACCAATCAGTTGTAGTAGCTACTAATATGGCATGACGTGGAACCGACATCAAATTGGAAGATGGATTGAATGAAAAAATGGCAGAAAACTATGCTAAATGGTGTGCAAAACAAATTAAAAATCAAACAACTGTGAAGATTAATGTATATTCTAGGAGAGAATATGAATTGACAATCGATTGACTAAAAAATCAATTCTGACTAGAAAATGAAGATATTATAAATGCTGAAAAATCAAGCATTTCAAAAGATGGTCTAAAGATTAACATTCAGATTAACAGTAAAAAGAAAGAACAAACTGATATCTTCGCAAAAATTACCCTACAATCTAGTGAATGAACTAAAAGTACAGTTGAGAAAGATTTTCATTATGGATTATTCATTCTCTGAACTGAAAAACATGAATCAAGAAGAATCGATAATCAGTTACGTGGACGTGCCGGTAGACAATGAGATCCTGGAGTCTCAGTTTTCTTTGTAGCTTTGGATGATACGTTGATGAGAAAAATGTGATGAGAAAGAATTCAAGCAATGGCTGGAATGTTATTATCTAAAGAGGATTTAGCTGAATTGGAGTTAACTCAAAAACAGTTTACTTCAGCAATTATTAGGTCACAGAAAGAAATTGAAGCTTGGCATTTCAGTACCAGAAAACACTTGTTTGACTACGATTCTGTAATTGATAAACAGAGAAAAAGAATATATTTTACGAGAGATAGTATTATCGAAGCAAATGAAGATGAAGAGAAGAAGGCTGAATGGTTAAAAACTGCCAAACAACAGTTTATGTTAGATTCTCAAGAAATCTTAAATGCTCAAATTTCAACTGCAGAAGCGTCATGACAAAGTACGGGAGATTTGTTATTGGTTTTAAATAAAGAATTCTGACTTGAAATTGATGAGAAACAAAAGTCTGAATATGAAAAGATGGATTACAAAACTTTAGCGGATAGCTTAGACCGTAGATTGGTAGAATATTTCACTGAAATGCGAGATAAATATGACCAAAATCTGCTTTTCAATATTTTGAGAGATGTGAATTTGCAGGTAATTGATAAACTTCGAGTAGCCCACATCGATGATATGCAATATTTGAAAGATAAGGTTGGATTTATGGGATATGCTCAGATGGATCCTCTTATTGTGTATAAGCAAGAATCATTCGAGAAATTTGAACTATTACAACAGAATATAAAAGCTGATACTACGACTAAATTGATGAGAATTGATTATCGTGCGGTAGCTGAGCAACAGGAGATGCAAAATCAATTATTTGAAATGGTACAAGATAATCCTGAAATAATGGAAAAATTAAAACAAGCTAGTAAACAATTCTGATGAAGAATTCCTGTTCAGATTTCTAAAAAAGATGGTAAGGTAGTTATTCAAGCATGAAATAACTCTCCTGCTCAAACAAAGACTGATCCTAGAAAAATGATATTTGAAGATGAAGATTGAGTAGAGGTTTTTGAAGCAGATGATATCGGAAATAAACCTGTGAGCGATTGAGTTGTATTGCCTACAAGAAAAAAAGTTAGACCAAATGATCCTTGTCCGTGCGGAAGTGGTAAAAAATATAAAAAATGTCATTGAGCTAATGAGTGAAAATAATAAACATTTTGATAAATTCAATTAATGTATGTTAAAAGAAATAGTCAAAGAAACAGTTAAAATACTTATAAACAGGCCAAGAATTATTAGGCTTGCTCTTTTGACGTCTTATTCATACACATTCTATCAGATTTATTGAATAATATATTTTGTGAACTGACTTGTAAATATACAATATAATTCTTGATTTGATGTGTCAAATGCACTGATATATTTTGTAAATGCTATACAAAGATTCAATATACTGTGACTTATCATAGTTGTAGCCATAATATTTATACTATGAATATCTATCTTTTGACCTATTTGAAGACAAGCTTTGCTCTATGCGATTGATGATGAGAATATGAGAACATGAACTGCTTTCATCAAATGATGGAAAAAATGGTGAATCATGGCAGAATTTGGATGAGTAAATATGTGGTGACTAAGTATGTGGTCTGTTTTCATTTTTGCTGTGAGGTTTTGGATGCTTTGATATCTAAATAATCCTGTAATAATGGCCGTGTTCATCATTTGGATTTCTTGTGTATTAGGAAAAATTGTACTGTGGCCATACGTAAATTATTATATTGTACTGAGAAATTGTTCAGCTTGGGATGCTGTGATAAAGAGTATGTGACTATCTCTTGGAAATTTTTGACTAACATTAAGATGACTTTTAAGGCAGGCAATCATTAGATGAAGATTTTTGTTAAACTCTTGTATAGTAATCTGAGTGCCTGTGGTAATTATGATTATTGTAATTCAGTTCGATTGGATAGATAACTCTGCAATAGAAGCTCTCACGTGGATTCTTGTAAGTATTTGAATTCTGATTTTTATATATTTAGAAGCTATTTTTAAGGCATTTGACTACACATATCGACACAAAATATTTCTTGAAGCGGAAAGACGTAGTAATCTAAAATAAAACTTTATAATAAAAATCTGATTTTGGTGAAATGTATTGATTTTTTTTTGTATATATTTAGTTTTTGATTTAGTTTTTTATATAAAATATACTTATAATCATGTCTGAGTGATATCAATGAATGCAAAGTTTTAAAGCTGAAAATCAAAGAAAAACAGTATTATTATTGATTTTATTCCCTGCGGTTTTATTTTTGATTTTTTGGGTAATATTAACTCGATTTTTTACAAGTACAAAATCACGAGAAGATGGATTGAATATGACATTAAGAATTTTCCCTTTAATACTTATTGGTCTTGGTATTCGGTGAGTAGTATCATTTTTTTTGCAAAAAGATATTATGTTTTGACTATCTGGGGCTAAAGCTATAACAAGGAAAGAGAATCCTGAATTATACAACATAGTTGAAAATCTGTGTATTACGAAATGAATTCCTATGCCAAAGATTGCTATCATGAATGAACAATGAATGAATGCTTTCGCAACATGATGGAAAAAAGATGATTCACGAGTTGCGTTTACTTCTGGACTATTAGAGAATTTGGATAAAAAGGAAATTGAAGCCGTTGCTGGTCACGAATTAACTCATCTAATCAATAGAGATTCTCTACTAATGTATGCAGCTTATGTGTTTGTATGAGTGGTAACTTTGGTGTGACAATATCTTGTTAAATCTTCGTATTATACTTGATTAAGTTCCTCGAGTAATTCTGACAATTCCAATAAATCAAGTGGATGAAATTGATTGATTATTTTCGGACTGGCATTTTTAGCTTTATGATATTTATTTTATCCATTGATTAAATTAGCGATTTCTCGTAAAAGGGAATATATGGCTGATTTATGATCCGTAGAATTAACTAGAGACAATGAAGCAATGATTTCAGCTTTGAGAAAGATTTCAAGTGATTCAAGCGTAACTAAGGCTAATGATTGAATTTCATCATTTTTTATAGCAGATCCAAAAGTTTTTCCTAGATATGTCATTAGGACTAGAAATTGAATGAGAACTTATGCAACAAATGGTTGAAAAACAAAAACGTCGATATGGGATTCGCATCCAAGTATCGACGATAGAATTGCTAGATTAAAACAATACTAATTATTTGGGGCTGATTTTTGTTCTACGCATCATTTCAGATTTTTTACTTCCCATTTCTTTTCTCATCTTTCTCTGTCTTTTTATGCATTCTTGTTTTTGTGCTATTAGAAACATATAAATTATTATTAATATAATCATTTCAACCAATGATAAGTATACTAATATTGGATACTTAAATTGCAATGTTCATAATCCTAAGAATATCAATGAACTAATTAACCAAAATGTATAATTAAATTCATTGTATTGAAAAAAATCATCATCGCATAAACCTCCTGGCGTATATGCTATAAAATTTCATACACCTGTAGCTCCGTAAGCTGTAATTAGCACTCGTATAATAATGTCTAATAGGAAGCTTTGTTCTATAAATTCCATTTTGTTTTTGTTATATAATAAAACTAAATTTTTTCGGCAAAAACCATCATTCTTTTATCTGTTCTTCATATTGGATAACATCACATCAATGTTATATACTCCTTTCATTCTTCTCAAAAATTTATGTACGAATCGTTTACATCTTTAGGCCAAACTACGACTGTATCCAATACTTTATATTCATATAAAACTCAGTCCCATACAATCTGAATTTTATCATCTGGTTTTAATTGTGGAATATTACGAAATACTGTACCGTATGGATTCTTTTTCCAATATTCCTGTGAAGTGTGTCCAAAAAAGAAAGCATTTCATCATTCTCATGGATTTGGAGTAGTTGGATATTTTACAACTCCATTTTCAAGGTCAGAATCAAATGTCTTTTCATCGAAATTATCGTAATTTTTAATATCTGTTTCGACTAATGGCACATCGAGATTTATAGCTGGAATAATTAGTCTATTCGTTGGAGGCAATAAATTAAATGAAAACTCGTAACTATTTAAATTATGCTGTAAAAAATGGTCCATATCTGGTGCAATCTCCTGTTGCTTTGAAATTTTATCTCAATATGTTTCAATTAATGCATCTACTTCTTGAGCTTTTTGCTCAGCTAATGCTTGGTCGATTGTAAATGAAGAATGTGTATTATTTGCTGAGATTCCTTCGACTTCTTCTGCTGAGAAATGATCTGTCACATTATCAATTACCAATTGAGCATTCGTTACTAAATATGTTCAAAGAAATAGAACTGTAAATATGAATCATAAAACTTTTAATTCTTTGAAAAATCATGAAATTTTCTTTAAAATATTTCTTCTTGGTTTAGTAGGTTGTGAAAGTAATTGTTCTAAATCATCTAAAGTCTGATTCATTCAGTAATTATTTTAGGAATATAAATCAACAACTAATTATATTCCAAAATCCAAAAAAATGCAAAAAATAGGGTACTTTTTGTTTGGGTTACCTCTCTAATTTAAAAAAACGAATGTATTTTTTATTGACTTTATATAATTCAATCTACTTTTTGATAACTTTTGGTTATAAAAAGAACCGACATTTGGGCGTCGGTCTATAATATCTACGATTAAAACGATAAACCAATTAATTTAAGGCTGCTGAATTTGTGATTTGAACTTGAATTTCTCAAAGTTCTTCCATATCTGCTTGATCTCACATTTGAGTAGTTAAATATCCTGGATATCTATCAAAGAATACATGTCATGGGCATTCATTTACTTCTCGGTTTTCACCTAATCAATACATTGGGTATAGCTTTAAATGTAGGTGATTTACTCACATTCACTCCATAATCATTCATACACGTTGAACTTTCAGACTTTTTTTGAGCATATCAACTACTTCTTTTGTGGCAGCCATTAATCTCCCATAGAATTTTTCATCATCGATTAGGAATAAATCTGAATCGTAATGCTGCTTTGGAATAAGTAATGTTTGTCATTTTACGTTTGGACTGATATCAAGAAATGCGAGAAATTCATCGTTTTCTCGAATTTTGAAGCATGGAGCTTCGTTGTTGGCGATTTTACAGAAAATGCAGTCAGACATTGTTATGTAATTACTATATAAATATTAACAGAATACTAATTCACAGTTGTAATTTTTGGCTCGGTCTTGAATTGTCTTTTTATCATTATTTGCAAGTATTCAAAAACTGATAGAATCAAGGATAAATAATGTATTATTATCGTTATTTTTTCACTGAATTATTCATTCAAGAACTTGAATAGAAGATTTATTCGTTTTTGAAATGTTTCTTTCACTAGTGATATCTCAAGTGGCTAGAAACTCATCAAGTGAAATCTTTTCATTTAATAAACCCTCGTAAGCTTCGAATATAAATCATACTTTGTGGGCAATTTTCAGATTTTTATCTCACTTTTCTTCAATTTTTTTGGCAGCAGCTGAAAGCTTTTTCTTTTCATCAATTATAAAATTATCATCTTCTGGTCGAAGTAATTCGAGTAATAAATCGAAATATTTTTGCATAATTAATTTATCATAGAATAAAATTCAGATTTTTGTTGTTCGTTTAATTTTAATTTATCTGCAATTTGCTGAGAGTAAGAGTGAATAATCATATTGATGGCTTTTCCTTGTGATAGTCAGCGACTTTGCATATAGAATAATCTCTCTGAACTAATACGTTGAATTTTTGCTCAATGTGAAGCTTTTACGTCCGGTGAATCCACTCTAAGTCATGGAATAAGCGAAATATATTTTGCGTTTCAAAGTAAAAGGGTTTCTTCATATAGCTTGGCTTCCACATTTTTTATATCTTTTTCTATGTGAAGATTTCAATTTAAAGTTATTGATGCGTTGTCTGAAGCTAAAGCTATGACATTAATTCAGACTTTTGTATTGCTTACTTTAAAGTTTGTGTTTATATCTAATTTTACATTCTGATTTTTGATAGCTGGAATTAGGAAATAGCATTCGATATTTGTATTCTCATTCTGAATATCAAAATTGAAAGAAATCTGACTATTTTCGATTATAGCTCAAAATTTAATATTTGAATCCGAATCTGGAATAATCTGAAATTTTTCTTCTTCATTTTCAAATTTTTGCAAAATGTTTTTTTCAGAATTTTTCCAAAATATTTTTTGCATTATTCGAGTTCTGCATCAGTAAATCAGTACTCCCCTTGTATATTTTCATATCAATTAGTACTGTTGAAGAATCATTCTAAATCTTTCATTACGTCTTCTTCAAAATTTCATTCTTCCTCTTCTAGATTAATAGTTTCTGGTACTTTTCAAGTTTCCTCGACAACTTCAGGAGTAGAAGGCTCGTTCTTTATGTCATCGTTTCTTCGTCCTCAAAATGATAAATAAGCCACAGCTCACACTATAAGGAGCAGAATTAATAATATCACAACCTTTAATCGTTTTTTCATGGTTTAAATTAGACAATATAAAATTATATTATTATAATATATATTTTCATATATTCAATTCAAATGTGAAAATTTGTAAACTCATTTTTATTTGACTTTTGTATATTTTTTGATATAATTATCATGTTAATATTCTTTATCTTATTATTTAAAACAACATGTCTATTGAGAATCCAGAACGTCTTGAAAAAGCCGAAAGTTGGCTAAAAACTAGATTATGAGAAGAAAAGCAAACCATGAGAGTAGATGATGGGCATGGAAATTGGAAATCAGTTACTTTATTGGAAATATACGCTGAATGGATGGATTATTTAGTTAAAAATAATTTTGATAAAAAAGAAGACAATCTTCTAAAAAAATGGAAAAATTTCTTATTGGAACGCAATACTGATGCTATTGCTGATTTGTTAGTGGGATTTTTTGAAGCAAAAAGACGCTATGGTAGAGATCAAGAAAGAAATGAAGATAAGCGAAGTTGGTTTGCTTTGTGCAAAAATTATTGTGAAAAATGGTGATGGGATAGCGATGAAAATTTACTTCTCCAATTCTTTAGTTCATATTCTGCAGCTGAGAGAAGAGTTCGTGGTAAAATGAAAGAAGGGAAAATACTATGAGACGCTTCTCTATCTTTACTCGAATCATTATCTTTAGCAAAAGAGGAAAAAATTAAAAAGGAGGAAGAAAAAAAGAGAAAGGCTGAGGAAAAATTAAAGAAAGCTGAGGAAAAGAAGAAAAGAGCAGAAGAAAGAGAAAAGAGAAAAGAAGAAAAAGCAAAAGAGAAAAATGAAAAAAAGGTGAAAAAATCTAATGTTGATGGTATCAAGATTAATAATAGTGATGTAATAGAATCTTCTGACTGAGATGAGGAAGATAAAGAAGTCGATCCGGATTATCCAAAAGCTCCAGAATGATGGAGTGGACCAATTGATCCAGGATTTAGTTGACCTTCTCAAGTAGTTAGCGATGATTGAGATGCTAAGGGGTGAGAAGATGGTGTGAAGAATGAAAAGGAAATTATTATTAGGGATGAAAAATGAAATTTAATGCGTAGTGATGGTCAGTATTTGCTTGATTTCCCAGATTTTGAAGATTGAAAGTAAAAATATCGAAAAACAAAAATTTAAGGTTATGAAAAAGGTATTGTTGTTTATTTGGCTAGTTACTGATGTTATTTTAGCTATGCTAATATCAGCTATTAGTGTGGATTGGTGGGGAGGCTGTTCAATGACTCTGGATGGTACGTATAATCCAGCATTTCTCTCGGAAATTTGGGAAATTACTTCCCATATCTATACTTGGGCACCAGAAGGAACCCTATTTAGATGGATTCTCTTTCTAGTTGCAGCCATCGTAACGTTTGGATTGCCTATAGTATTGGCAGTATACTTTTGGAAAGAAACTCCAAAAATTTATGAGAAGTATCGGGAGGCGTAACTCTCGATATTTTTTGAAAAATTAATTTATTTGTATTTTGCTGTTAAATTCCTATCTTATGATAGGAATTTTTATTTTGAATTGGATTTATGCTTTCGGTTGAAAATTTATCAGTATCTGTATGAGAAAAAGAAATTTTAAATCAGATTTCTTGTGATTTTGAATTGGGTAAAAATTATTGTATATTGTGAAAAAATGGTAGTGGAAAATCATCATTGGCTATGACTTTGATGTGAAATCCAAAATATGAAATCACGAATGGAGAAATAATTTTGGATTGAGAAAAAATATCAGATTTATCACCTGATAAAAGAGCTAAACTTTGAATTTTCTTAGCATTTCAGAATATTCCAGAGATACCTTGAGTGAAATTGTTTGAATTTTTGAAATGAGTTTATGATAATTCGGTGAAAACTACAACATTCATGGAATTCAAGAAATTGATTGAGCCAATCTTGGATGAACTTCAGCTTTCTAAAGATTTTCTTTGGCGTGATTTAAATGTAGGATTCAGCTGATGAGAACGTAGAAAATTAGAGATTCTTCAGATGAAATTACTTAATCCAAAATACATAATTCTAGATGAAATTGATTCATGATTAGATGTGGATGCTTTTAAGGTTGTTGCAGAAATGTTGAAATCTCTTTCGACAGATGAAAATTCATTCATAATTATTACACATATATTCACAATTTTGGAATATATTAGTGTGGATGAAACAATAGTTCTAGAGAAGTGAAAAGTAGTCGAAAGATGATGATGAGAAATTGCAAAAAGAATTAAAGAAAACTGATTCAAAAAATAATTTTACTTTGTAAATTATAAACAAAATGAGTATTAGAGATCGGTTTAAACCAAATATAGAACCTATGAATCATATCTATATTAGTAAGTCTAATATATTGTTTAATTATAAATATTTACAGTCGCTCAAACCAAATGCAGATTTATTCCCTGTGATAAAATCTAATGCTTATGGACATGGAATAGACCAGATTTTGCAGATTTATAAGTGATTACCTATCAAGTATATTGTAGTAGATTCTTTCCCTGAATATAATATCGTAATGCGTCATAGTAAATTTAATGTACTACTCTTGTGAGAGACTTTGCCTGTGAATTATGAAAAATTTAACTTTAAGAGAACTACATTCTGTGTTTATAATTTAGAAACTTTACAGGTTTTGGCAAAACTAAATAAAAAGCTGAAAATTCATCTATTTTTGAATACGGGAATGAACCGTGAATGAATAGATGCGGATTTATTGCCAAATGCCTTAGAATTTTTGAAAAATTATCCGAAGATTGAAATAGAATGAGTAATGTCTCACTTATTTTCAGCTAATTCTTTAGATATAGAAAAACAAGTTGATGCTTTCAAAATGATGTATCAGCAGGTTTTGGATTATGGGCATACTCCAACATATCGTCATATTTGAGCTAGTATTTGAATGTTAAAATTACAAGATGATTTCTTTAATGCATATCGTCCATGATTGGCTTTATATGGATATAATCCATTACTGGAAGAAGATTCAGATTTTGATTTATGAGAAAAATTACAACCAGCTTTGTCTTTATCTTCGATAATTATTGCTATAAATTCGGTACCATATAATGAATGAGTTTCTTATGATCCGCAATGGAAACAACTAAATAAATCTGACAAAACTACCGTAACGGTTCCATTTGGGTATGCAGAATGAATGCCACGTAGTGTTCGTGAAAAAATAGAAATTAGTCATGAAGATGGAGATTTGAAGCAGATTGGAAATGTATGTATGAATTTGTCGTGTTATCTATGAAATGAAAAAGTGCTTATTTGAGATAAAGTTTGGCTTTTAAGAAAAGACCAGAGATTGGAGAATTCAGTTTCATGATGGGCAAAAGCAGCTGGAACTATTACTTATGAGATATTAGTTCATTTGGATAGAGGAATTAGAAGAGAAATAGTCGAGTAATTTATCTTATATTATTAAAAGGTGATATGGATACTCATATCACCTTTTTGTTTCTTGCTTAGTAGCTAAAATAGTAAGTAGCCAAAGGATTGAGCACATCCGATTACTGCCATAGTGAAATATAATTGAGCTTCTGCCTCAACATCGCTAAGATCTGTTTTTATGCCCACACCCATAAATACGATAAGTTGTATTAGAAATATTATTCCACAAATAGCAATGCACCACGGTTTAGTTGTGGTAGGATCATCTATATAACAATAGATGCTGAATATTTCAGCTAAACTCATTATTACATACACAGCTCTTAAAATATCCACATTTTGACCGTTGTACCCTAGATTTCTCATTATAAAAAAACATAATACGAGGTTAATGATTGCTAAGCATAATAAAAATATGGTTTCCATTGTGTTTTTTTGTTCAGAATTATCTCCCTGTCCCCGGTTTTTATGATTTTTGTATTTTTTTTCTTTTTGAGATATCTATACAATATATTTTAATCTATATATGTCAAGCATCTAATGCTATTTTGTGTAAAAATTTTTTTACATACTCTAACTATAGTAGTTCTTATGCTAGATAAATTTATAGAATCTTTGTAAAAACTAATATAGTGAGCATATCAGACAAAATGTTTGTAGGGAAAGTGGTGGAAACAAATAATTTATAATTTTGTATGTAACTTGTAAAAAGGCTATTCTCCATGGAGAATAGCCTCTATTTTTAATTATTGGATTTTTTTGTTACTTACCTCTTTTCTTTAATTTCTTTTCAATTTCTGCTACTGCCAATCTAGTTTTAATCATTGTATCTGGGTTAAGAGACATAGATTCAATACCACATTCTACTAAGAATTTAGCAAATTCTGGATAATCTGATGGAGCTTGTCCACAGATTCAGATATACTTTCATTTAGCTGTGGCTACTTCGATTACTCTCTTAATCATCTTTTTAATAGCTTCATTGTTTTCATCATAGATATCTGAAACTAGTTCTGAGTCTCTATCTACTCATAAGATTAATTGAGTAAGATCGTTAGATCCAATACTAAATCCATCAAATACTTCTAGGAATTCTTCAGCCAGAATTACATTTGAAGGGATTTCACACATTCACATTACTTTGAGTCCATTCTTTC
>CAMJDC010000018.1 GCA_946404285.1 uncultured bacterium
TCACTTCACGAATTCAACCCAATGATGGGACACAGAGGATGTCGTCTTGCAGTTACATATCCTGAAATCGCAAAAATGCAGACTAGAGCAGTAATCAAAGCCGCAATAGCTGTATCAAAAAGAACAGGACACTCTATTGAACCTGAAATCATGATTCCATTAGTTGGAGAAGTTAAAGAATTAAAATACGTTAAAGATATCGTATGTGCTACAGCAAATGGAGTAATCGCAGAAGCTGGAGTTGAGATGAAATACCACGTTGGTACAATGATTGAAATTCCAAGGGCTGCTTTAACTGCTGATGAAATAGCAAAAGAAGCTGAATTCTTCTCATTCGGTACAAACGACCTAACTCAAATGACATTCGGATTCTCAAGAGATGATGCTGGTAAATTCTTATCTGCATACTATGATAAAAAAATCTATGAGAACGATCCATTCCAAAAACTTGATCAAGTTGGAGTTGGAAAATTAGTTAAAATGGCTGCTGAAATGTGAAGAGCTACTCGTCCTGATATCCACTTATGAATCTGTGGAGAACATGGTGGAGATCCTACGACAATCGAATTCTGTCATAAAGTTGGATTAGATTACGTATCATGTAGTCCTTACAGAGTTCCAGTTGCTAGATTAGCTGCTGCTCAAGCTGCAATCAAAAACGAAAAATAGTATCACAACCTCTCTCTCACAATAGGAGAGGGTAGTGTGAAGTTTAATAAAGACTGATTCATCATGATAGGTGAGTCAGTTTTTTCAGTATAAAAACCCCTTAAAAAGGTGAGGGGGAAATGAATTTCTAATTCTAAAAATCAACTCAATAATGAATAACAATATAATATCTACCATTAGAAACTGCAATTCATACTCACATCTGAGTGAAATATTTCATAGTAGCTGATTTATAATGACTACCATTTGAAGCCTTTTCTTTCATAATCAATCAATCCCAAGTTGTTTTAATAGATTTTATCAAATCCTGAGTACAATCACCTCCAGCACATCCATACTTTCAATATCCAATACTTTCAGAGAATGATGCTCATCATCATATACTTTTAGGAAATTTTACTCATAAATTAGCAAACCAATTCAACAACGAATCATAATTATAAAATCCATCGGTACTTTTTCTCGCATGCAAATTCTTAGTTTTTCACGAACTCGCTAAATTATTAGCCCAGATAATAGCTGTTCACTCCAAATCTAAATTATATTTATATTCTTTTAATCAAAGAGATCTTCTCTCAGCATTATGCCATCAAAGTACAGCTTTACGCACTTCATTCACATCTATATTAGAAAATTTATCAGACAAAACAGGCAAACTCGTTACTTTACCACCAAGATTTAAATTCACTTCATAAAAATCTGGATTGTTTTTATTTTCCTCCATCAATTCATGCTGAAAAACATTAAGCATATTCAATGAATAACTTCTAATTTCAGCGAACAACCAAGCATTTTTATCAGTCGTAAATATCTTATCAGCCAACATATCAGAAAACGATTGCAGAAATTTTACCTTTTCTTGAGTTGTCTCAAATTTTGCTACTTTTTTATCTAACGCCGGCGTAAAATCACTTAAACTTAATCACCAAGAATAAGCAACAAAATTAACCGAAACTATTAATCCAGCAACCACTGGAAATATAAACCTTTTCATCAGAATTTAATCAAATAAAAATCTGACTATATTATTTAATTATATTTTTTTCTAATCCATTTGCAAATTTTACATAAAATCCAAGTTTACAAGCCATATTTTAACAAAAATCATAGCATAGCAAAATTACCATATTAAAAAAAGTCCCCAAAATTTTGACACAATTTTTTTTTTGAATATACTTTATGTGAGTAAATTTTATTTATTCATTCAAAAGAAATCATGAATTTTTCAAAATCTTGACTATTAACACTGTCATGAATGCTCCTTGCAAATAGTTTTTTACTAATTGCTACCGCATATGCAACTAACGATCCTGCAAAAAATATAAACGCAAATCCAGCAAATGCAAAACAGAACATACAAGAAATCATACTATCAAACTGAGAACTTAAAAAAATATGCACAATCTTATTATTTGACAAATCGTGAAGTATGTTTTTTTGAGAATGAGATCAAGCAACAACAGTACAGAAAAATGAAAATGGTCTCATCGCTTGAAGAAAACGAAATAATGCCGTTTCATGAACAATAGAATACTCCGAATTATTCATAAACCAAAATTCCTGAGCTAAAATTTGACTAATTCTTTTTGGAAATGATGCACAATATACACATACACTATCGAACCAACCATTTACTAACGAAGACTTTAGTATCCCAAACGAACAAGAATGGACAAGACTCGATTTATGAATAGAAAAAGCTAGAGATTGATTTAGAAACGCAGATGATTGTACAATAAAAAATATTATAATAATATCTGACTGAGCACCTAAAGGTAGTGGTCTAAACGAAACATTAGCAGCAAAAAAAGCATTCACACAAACTCTATCAGGTGAACTAGAATGAATAAACTTCTATTCAATTGGATATGAGGTTGAAACATTTGGTAGAGATGTTTTACGATGAATCTCTGCAGGATGATTTTACGATACAGAAAACACTACAATTGAAACTATTTTTAAAAAAATGAATGACGACCAAAGAAATAGTACTACACTTAAATTAGGAGACAACAAACTAAAAATAAAAACAGAAAATTTCATTATATCAATGTTATCCGGATCTAATGAAAATAACGAAATTTCAATTAATAGTAAAGACTCAAACATTCTCTGATGAAAATGAAATAAAATAACGGCATGAGGTCAGTCTTCAACAATTATAGCATGAAATAAAAATTCTATTCAGTCTAGTCAAAATTCCACAATATTGTGATGAAAAGAAAATCAAATAATTCAATGAACACCAACTGAAACTATGATATGATGAAGATCTGCAATACTTTGATGATCCAAAAATAAAATTAAATTATGAAACTACTCAACTATATGATGATGATCATGAAACGATATAGAAAATGGTAACTATTCCACTATAATCTGAAATAACAACACAATAAATTGAGATAATTCCGTAGCAATGGGATTCTGAACAAAAAATCAATGAAACAATTCATTTTATTGGACTGATAACACTCACAATAATCAATTAAATAAAAGTAATGTATTTGCCGTAATTTCCGATAAATGAATGGCCATAAATACAGACACACCGAATCCTAAAGCTCAACTCACTATATCATGAAACCTAGCCATAAAACCTAATACTAATGACGAAAATATCGTATGTTGAAATTGAAATTGAAAATGAATCATCAAAGCCATAAAGAAAAATAATAACGAAGAATGTCTTTGTAGCTGTGATTGAAATGAACGAAAATCTCTACACAATTGAGTATGTAAATGACTATGTAATAACGAAGTAGTAACCTGTTGAACTACAGTAAGTTTCAGTGCAAACACTTACCACTGAACATGTGAAAAATGAGAAGTTATTAAAAATTCATACTACGTTAATAACGATAACATTGTTCATCGAGCATGCCAATGAAATGATTGAAGTGTAGTAATCTGTACTTGAAATTCACAATAAACAAAACTTGTTATTAGAGATATATCAGAAACTTACACCATTAACAATTTTATTACTTGCAACTAATTTTAAAAAAAATATCATCAAGTCTGTAATAATCTTTATATATTTTTTGATTTAAAGTGAAAAATAAACTCAAAAAAGCATTTACAATTATTGAACTTACAGTTGTAGTTGTAATACTATGAATTTTAACACTTTGAATGACCATATACCTAGATTGAACATGAGATAGAGCCAAAAATATCGAAGCTGAATCATGTGCAAATTCATTTTTGTGAAATATGAATAATTTTTTATTTTTCACACTCACTAGCAAAACTTTAAAAACCGATTGAAACGAAGTTTCCCCAAATTATTACACAATCCAACTTTCATGATGAAATTCTAATTGAAATCCTTGTAACAAAACTAACTTTGATAATGATATACACAGATTCTGTAATGAAATAGTTCTATGATACCTAACAGGAGATGAAACAAATCCTACACAATATCAAACATATACAATAGGTAATACTTGCCAACAAAACCGTTCCAGAGTATGATTTTATCGAAGCGGAAGTGAAAATATAAGATACATAAAAATGAATAAATGATTTTCTCCTCTAACATTACAAGATAACAATGTATTTTTTATAACAGATTGAAACAATAAATATTTATACTGAGATATAATCATTCTTAGATGCTATGATGACAACTGTGAATCACGGAGAGAATTATGAAAATGGGCTGTAGATGCTCGTACTCAAACAATATCATACATAAAATGCAAATACTACGATGAAAATCAATTAAACAAATGTAAAACATTTGAAGATGAAATTGAAAACGAAAGTAACTAAATATTTTATAAAGAAAGAAAAATCTGACCTATGCAATGAACGAAAAAACTAATAAACACTTTATGATCACAAAAATATCTCAGATTCTATGAAATCATGCATTATCCTGTACCTACTAATGCAGATTTTTATTTACAGTATTCTGAAAACGATTTACCACCAAAACAAAAACATTCCTTAAAAATCAACTCCAACGATATAGAAAAACATGAGTTTTCTCGAGAAAAAAAATCAAAACACATGGACGAATATCTAGACGAAATCAAAAGAATAAAACAAGTTTTCCAATCCATTCCATTTGTACATCAAATTTTTTTGTGTAATTCCATCACATTTAATGCTCTAGATGACAATTCCGATATCGATTTATTCATCATCGCAGAACCTTGAAGAATCCGAAGTGTAAAATTCCGAAGTATGTTTTTCTTTCTACTAAGCTGAACCAAACGTATCTGAAAAAATATTAGAAAAAAAATCTGTTTATCATTTTTTATCACATCCAATCATCAAGATTTATATAACATTTCGTTACCCACACTAGATATCTATCTAGCATACCGAATTGCTCACTTAGTACCAATATATAAATGAGATGAAGATTCTAATTTCGATACAATATTCCGTCAAAATAAACGAATAAAATGAATCCTACCTAACTTTCCAGAAAAACAAACAATCTCGCTTTGAATCAAACCATTTGAATGAAACACCAAAATAAAGAACATATTAGAATTCATATGAAATTCCCGACTAGGAAATCTTTTTGAACGATTAGTAAAACACCTACAAAGAGCCATTATCCGTCTAAAAATTCTAATTAATCCAATAAAAAATAAAGACGTTATAATTTCCGATTCTATGCTAAAATTTCACCAAGATATCAGAGAAAAGATCTCACTTAAATATAATATAAAAGTAAAATAAATCTCTAGTTTTACTTATCATTTTACTACAAATGCAGAAGGGGATATTCATCGTAATCGACTGAACAGACTGAAGCGGAAAAGGTACCCAAACGAAACTTTTGGTAGAGAGATTAAAAGGGGAGTGATACGACGTAGAAATCGCAGACTTTCCACAATACTGAAAAAAATCCGCCTGAATGGTAGAAGAATATCTTAATTGAAATCTATGAACAGCAGATGAAGTATGACCATATAGAGCTTCAGTATTTTATGCTATAGATAGATATGAAGCATCTCCAAGAATTAAAAAATGGCTAGAAGAATGAAAAATCGTAATTTCAAATAGATACGTTTCATCAAATATGTGACACCAAGCAGGGAAAATCCACGACCTAAAAGAAAGAGATAAATTTCTAGAATGGCTAGATGATTTTGAATATTGATTATTTTGAATTCCTAGACCAGATATGAATATTTTACTTTATATGCCTACAGAAATCTGACAGCAATTAGTGGATCAGAAATGAAAAAGAGAATACACTGACAAAAAAAGAGACATTCACGAAGCAGATTTAAATCATCTAAAAAATGCAGCAGAAGCCTACAAATACGTTGCAAATAAATACAAACGAACAATCATCGATAGCGCACCAAATTGAAAACTAAAACCCATCGAAGAAATTTCTGACGAATTATGGAATATTGTGATAGAAAAAATCAAGTCATAAACCTTTTATTCATACATATTTTCCATGCAAAAAATCGCAAGTTTTCAAGTAGATCATACAAAATTCTGAATAGGAATGTATATTTCAAGAATTGACGGAGATATTGTTACTTATGATATTAGAATGGTAAAACCCAACGGTTGAACATACCTTACACCAAGTTCTCTCCACACAATTGAGCATCTTTTTGCTACTTATGTAAGAAATTCCAAATATAGTAAAAATATAATATATGTAGGTCCAATGTGATGCCGTACAGGTTTTTATTTTCTTACAAGAGACAATATTTCAAAAGAAGAAAATATAAATCTGATTAAAGAAACTCTACAATTCATTGCTGATTACGAATGAAAAATTCCATGAAGTACTATCGAAGAATGTGGAAATTATCTCGACCATGATTTAGCAACTGCAAAAAAAGAAGTAATTCCATTACTAAAAAAATTAGAAAACTACACTCCAGAAATGTTAGATTATAAACGACATTTTGATAAAAATTAAATAACAAAACTATTTATTTTTCAACATCACTACCATGAAAGATTCCCAAAAGAAACAATACAATAATTTAAAAGAAATCAACAACCACAAAAAGGATGAAACTAAAAATGATGAAACCACCAATCACAATACAAAGAATACAATCAATTTACTTGAAAAAACATGCAAATATTGTCAAAGTTTAATGGTAATAATGATTATATCATTTTACATCACCGTCTCAATCAGTAAATCAAATTATCCAAACACACGATCTGATTATTTTTTAAATACAATTTATATATTTTATATTATTTTAAATATCATTTTTTTAATCACTTCATTTATACTAATAATAATATGAATATTTAACAAAAATAAACTCAATAATGTAAAAAAATATTTCTTACTTGGACTAAACATTTCAATATTTCCATTTTTTTGAATAATAGGTTGCAGCTACAGTGAACCAATTTTATGCATTGTTGGCACAATAGCTGGGATTACTATAATTTACTGCATTATTTGAATAATTATTTGCGCAATAACACAATTAATAACAAAAATGAATAGCAAATAATAATGCAAAATTTTTTATATATAAAAACAATTTTTATAATTCACGTTTTAAATTCACAAAATTTCTAGTAAAGTTTCTAGTTAAAAAGAAAAAAACTTCTCACAAATTTGATTTTTTTGAAATTTTTAGTATAATTTATCATGCATTTTATCGTATACAAACATAAATAATGGAACAAAAAAATACTAAAAATATTTCAAATGAAGAATTATGTAAATTAGTATCAGAAATACGAAAATTAGAAAAAAGAATTAATAAAAACGAAAAAATCACAAACGATGAAAAAAAATCTTATGATTTTCTCTTTGATAGAATATATTCCATCATAAATTGATATGATGTAGAAATAATAGATTATACCTGAAAAAAATTCATTTCTTGAATGAATTGATTTGATATTATTTGATCAGAATATGACAATACTTTAGATTTTGACATTGTCTGAAAAACTATAACTCCAATGATAAAAATAGATTGAAAAATAATACAAAAATCAAAAATAATCATAAAAACTCCTGATAAACTTGAAGGAAACGAATGAGATCATTCAAATAAAAAAATCCCAACAAAATGGTTAATTACAATTTTATGCTTAATCACTTCAATTGCAGTAATTACAATCTGATTTCTTTTTTCTTGTAATATTGTAAATTGGATTTTAAACATAATAATTAATTTTATCCTTAAATAATATTCAAATGTCTAAAAACAAAACAATTAAAATCTGAATAGATCTTTGAACTACAAATTCAGCTATCACCTACAACAATAACTGAAAGTATGAAGTCATAGAAACTGATTTTCAAAATTATACACCATCAATATTTTGATATAATAAATGATGAGATGAGGTAATCTGAAAATTAGCATATGAACAACTCCGTAAATGAAAAAAATGAGATGCTGAAAACTATAAGGCCGAAGTAAAAAGACTTATGTGAACATGAGAAAAAACCTATTTTGAAAGATGAAATAATTCACTACTACCTGAAGAAATCTCAGCAAAAATATTATCATATCTAAAAAATTCCTTGTTGATAAAATATCCTGATGCAGATACAGAATCTGTAGTTATCTCTGTACCAGCATTTTTTACCACTACACAAAGTGAAGCTACAAAGAGAGCATGAAAACTAGCATGATTTGAAAATGTTATTTTAATCCAAGAACCTATCGCTTGAGCTATTGCATATTGATATGATAATAATGAAAATAAAAATTGGCTAGTATACGATCTATGATGATGAACTTTTGATGTCGCAATCATTTCATGCCAAGATTGAATTATTACTGTTAGATGACATGCATGAGATAATTTCCTGTGAGGAAAAGATATGGATAATGCAATAATTAATAAAATCATTTTACCAAAACTTGCAGAAAAATTTTCATTTTCAACCATAAATAATCTACAAAAAGAAAGTTATAACTACCTAAAATGACTAGCCGAAGATGCAAAAAAATCACTAAGTATTTCTCCATCTACAAAAATATTAATAGATGAAGATAGTATCAAAGATGATAAAGGCGATTTTATTGATGATGAGATAACAATACTACTAACAAGGGAAACATTTGAAGATTTAATCAGCGATATAATTGATAAGACAATATCACTTTGTAAATCAGCAATAAAAGATAGCTGAATGGAAACTGAAAATATTGATAAAGCTATTTTAATATGATGACCTACTCAAATACCTTTAGTAAGAAAAAAAGTAAAAGAATGATTATGAATTGAAATAGATACCTCTGTTAACCCATTAACAGTTGTATCAAAATGAGCATGTATTTTTTGAAGCACACAAATTGTAAAAGAAAATGTGAAAAATAAACAAAATGATAAAGGTACTAAATTTGAAGTTGAACTGCATTATAATCCAGTTATCCCTGCTTCAGATGACGATACTTCAATTTCTTGAGAAATAAAATGATTATCCAACGATAAAACATATTATATTCAAATCCAAGATGCCAAACAAAATTATTCAAGCGAAAAAATCAAATTAGATGATTGATGATTTTACATTGATTCACTTCCAGTTGTTGAAAAAGGAATAAATGAATTCTTTATATATCTATCAGATGAAACCTGAACAATATTAGAATTATCAACAGATTGATTTATAATAACAAAATGATGAATAACTACAGTATGAACACCTAATTCAAGAACAATTTATATTTCACTTAATAGAAGAAATATGGTATGAGAATTAGAAGATATTTGTAAAGAAATTATTAAAAAATGAGAGATTTTACCATTTAATTCTAAAGGGACATACCAAACATCAAGAGATTTGAAAAAAATTGATACATGAAATATCTTACCAATAAGAATTTATGAATGAGATTGAGATTCTTTAAAACCAGAAAGAAATATATTAGTTTGCGACATTAATATAACACCACAAGATATTCCATATAATATACCTAAATGAACTGATGTTGAAATTACAGTAAATAAGGATGCTTCATGAGAAATAACATTATCAGCATATTTTCCAGATTTTGACTACTATATCGAAAAAGTATCTAGGACAATACATGATGAAGAAATAGACATAACAACACTCCTTAAAGACTTTGATAAACTCAACGAAAAATATCATAGATTATCCAAACATATACCAGAAGAAGATAGAAAAGCACTAAGACATAATATAACTCAAATTTGAGAAAGAATAAACAATCAAGATGAAGATACTAAGAAAAAAAATCAAAAAGAAATCAGAGAAACAATGAATATACTAGATAAGATCGAAACAAGTTCACAATCAGAGATGATTAAAGAAAAATACGAACAACGTCTAAATACCGCTAAAAAATATGCTAAAGATTTTTGAGAAGAAGAAAAATACTTAGAAAAAATCAATGAACTAGAGAAAGAATGAAATGAATGTATATACGAAGAAAATCGACCAAAACTTTCGTACATCAGCGATGAAATAAGAGACATCAACATTTCACTTCTTTATGAAACAAATTGAGGCTTAAAATTTCTGATAAATCACCTTTACAGAAGAAAATGAGAATCCAGAGATATTACAAAAACAAATCAAATTTATACTGAGGCTATTGAATATATGGATAACAATAATATGGAATGAATGTATGATTGCGTGATGAAATTTTGGGACCTAATACCCAACACATCAGATTGAAGACTTCCATTTTCTTGAATTAGTTAGTGACAAAATATATAAATTTAAATCTATAAACAAAAACAAAATGCCAGCTCCAAAACCATTATTACCTAATTGATACGAAATTGGATGAGATACAATCAAATCTCGCGTTAATAGGGTTTTAAACACAGAAATTTACCAACTAAAAAATTGAAAATTTCTCCATGTAATCACCGATATGCAGATGACGGATTTATCAAAAGATAAAATCAAGAAATACAAACTAATTACTATTAACATCTGACTTAATGAGTATGTATGAATTATATGAAACAAATATTGACCTGATGAACTAGAAAAATTAAAAAATAAACTATGAACCGTAACAGGTTTTGACGACGTAGCTTGAATGGATGAATTAAAAGATACCTTTTTTCAAGAAATTATAGAACCACTTGAACAACCTGAAAAATATAAAAAATACAAATTAGAAATACCAAATTGAATACTATTTTATTGACCTCCAGGATGCTGAAAAACATATTTCAGTAGAAAATTAGCAGAAGAAATCTGATATAATTTTTATGAAGTTAAACATTCAGATCTTGCTAGTACATATATTCACGGGACAACATCAAAGATATGAGAAGTTTTTGAAAAAGCAAAAGAAAACAGTCCAAGTATTGTGTTTTTCGATGAAATATCAGGTCTCTTACCCAAAAGAGATAATTTAACAGAACATCAATTATACAAGGAAGAAGAAGTCAACGAATTTTTGATGCAACTCAATGACGCAAGTAAAAATAAAATCTTAGTAATATGAGCAACAAACTATCCATGAAGGATAGACCCAGCAATTTTAAGATCATGAAGAATAGACAAAAAAATATATATTTGAACTCCCGACTACAAAGCTAGATTTGAATTATTTAAAAAGTATTTAAAAGACAGACCCATAGAAAACATAGATTATGATGAACTAGCAAAACTTACATGATGAAAAGAAGTTACAGAAAGAGGAATATGATTCGATACATGAGCATCCACTGTAAAATTGTCTTCAAGATATGTTAATTCAGATATAAAAACAATTTGTGATGATTGTGCAAGAAAAGCTCTTCGCAAATCAGCTCCTATTACAATGGATATCTGCAGGGACGTAATCAAAAATTTTAAACCATCAATATCAGCAAGTGATTTAGAATTTTTTGAATCATGTAAAAAAGATTTTGAATCTTAACAATTATGACAAATGCTAATAACAGATAATGCTTACTTGATACTATGATTAAAAGGGGATGAAGATGATAAAGCCATCACTAAGAGGTATCAAGCTCTAGAAAAACAGATAAAAGTAAAATTAAACAAAGAATATCCATACGATTTATCTTTTATTAGTTACAAAAAATTAAGGACATTAGAAAATATCAAAAAATCATTTCACAATTTAACAGACCTAAATAATAAATTATACCAAATCTTTTTTCGATTTAATATACTAGATAAAAATAATTTAGAAATATTCAATTCATACAAAAACGGTTTTATTAAAGATGCTTTAGAAATTTGGGAAACTGAATATATAAGAACTAATGATTCTAATTATTTATTAAATTATGTTATATGAGGTTTATTGAAACTCGAAACAGATAATAAGAATATAAAATTTACCGAAAATGTACAATCTAACGAGACACTAGCATTAAAAATACCAAAATACTTGAAAAAGATTTTAGATTCCGAAAATTTCATTAATGACTTTATCAAAAGATACAACAGAAACTCAAATATTAAAATAAGCAAAAATAAAATAAATGATTTTATAAAATCCTTACCACAATACATTTGTGAACAATTTTTTACTTTATGAGAAAAACACTGAACATTCATATTATATAAATGAATTTGTAAATTATATCAGATTTCATCTAAAAGAGTTGAATCAAGTAAAAAAGTTTTAGATGAATATAAAAATATTGAAAACAACTACTCGTTCTTAGAAAGCCCATATACAAGAAAAGATACCGAAGATATAAACAAAGCCGCCAAAAGCATAATTAATTCATTAAACGAACTTTCAGCATTATGAATAAAAGAAAATGATCCAAAATTATGAAAATTGAGAGACAATATCGCAACACTACTCATAAATTTTGCAAATAAAATAGGAAAAATTAAATCACACGAAGATGAAAATAACCTATTAACTTTTGCAAAAAAAATAGCATATTCAAAAAGGATCAAAGATAAAATTATTATTAAAACATATGAAACAACAACTCCCATTAACGAAAACGACATCGATAATCTACGAAAACGTGTAATTAAACAAATATCATCTACTACCACTAAACAGGTCATTAATGATCATTTTATAATAGAAAAAATTACAGAGACACAAATATTTCTAATTCACGACAATAATTTTATCGCAAAAAGTATGATAGAATACGCACGTAAAGAAATTGAAAATATACTAGAAAAAGAATTAGGCAGAAAAGTAACTTTAAATATTCAGTGAATGAGTAAGGAAGAATATCTTCAAAGATTAATGTGAAAGAATGCATCAACCAATAAAAAAACGGAAGAAAAAAAAAATGATAAATCAAAAGACGAAGTAAATAATTTAATTTCATCAATTTATCTATCATTAGATATTATCAAAAAACCTTTACTACTAAATAATTACAGTAAATTACTTGCAGAAATTGGTAAAGTGAATGATATGATAAAAAGAATAGAAGCGAGTAATCTACTTAAAATAGAAGATATAAATAAAATTAGAGACAATATTTGAGAAGCAATACTCACGGCAGCAAAAGAATTATATACAAAATCCTGATCTTATGAAAAATCTTATACATTACTCCAGATGGCTAAAAAAATGTCAAGATCTCGATGGACGCTAAATAAAATTATCAATGAATTAAATATAATGGAAGATACTGAAAGAAGAATAAAAGGCGAAAAAAAGAAAGATACAAAATATTCCACTTCAAACAGTAAAAAATGAGAAAATAACAATACAAACAACAAAACTAATAAAACTGAAGAGAATAAAACAAATAATAACGAAAAAACAGGGAATAAACAAACTAAATATATTAAAAACACGACCTATACACCAAAGAGGCATAAACCTGCAGACAATTATACAACACCCCCCCAACAAAAGAAAAAAAAAGAAAAAAAATATAAATGAATACTATGAATTCTGTGATTTATAGCATCTCTACCAATATTAATGTGATGAATCCGAATTGTTGTCTGATTAATTGTTTTATGATGACCATACCTTATATATCTTCTCGTAAATTCTATATCACCTGAAACTGCAGATTCATGACGAATGGTTATAATAATTATATGATATTTTATTGTCCTAAAAATCATACTAGAAAAACTCAACGAAAATTAAACTCATAAACAGCAAGCAATAAACATTTTCACACTGCTTTTATATTTTCACATTCAGGTCTCTTCAAAAAAACCAAGTGGGATACCAATAATTTTCAATCTGAAAACTAAAAGTTATCAAACCAAAAATAGTCAGAAATTTTCAAACATTTTACTGATAACCAAAATATAGCAGAAAATGAAAATATTGGTTTGTTTTTCAAATTAATTTTTATACAAAATATTCAGACAAGTAAAAAAATAAAAAAGTTAAACTACAAATATAAAATAATTAAAAAGATTTTTAGTTCTTATTTATACCTACACATGAATGATATTAGGGCAGTCTTTGACATTGGAAACGATACTATCAAAGCAGTAGTATTTTGAAAAGATAATGAAAAAGACGTAATTCTTGCAAAACAAGTGGAACCAGTTGTGTGAATGAGAAAATGAAAAATTCTACAAGCTGAAGATTTCACGAACGTTCTAAACAAAATTATCGAGTATTTTATCAAAAAATTATGAGGGGATTTCATCGATAAAGTATATGTATGAATCTCACATCCAGAAATGATAACTCAAAGAATCATCGAAGGAAAAAGAATCATGAACGAAGCTGTTGAATTTGAAGATCTTGAACATTTATCAAGAATCGTAGCTGAAATAGCAAATGTAAACAACTACGAAACTATAAAAATCGTTCCTGTATCTCGAATATTAGATGAAACCAAAAGAGAAAAAGATCCAATCTGATTAAAATGTAAAAAACTCGACTTGATAGCTGACGTATTCATGATACCAAAAAACTTCTACAACGGATTAACAGACGCTTTCGACAAAATCGGTTTAGTTGTAGCTGACATTATACCAAACATTCTTGCTGCCAGTGAAGTTGCTGTAGATTATGATCACAAAGACTTATGAACTGTGATGATAGACATCGGTAAAAATCAGACTTCTTATGTGATTTACGAAGATGGATATCCATTAGGATACGGAACATTACCTATCGGTTGAGAAGAAGTTACTAAAGACATATCAATGTGATTACAAATAGATATCAAAGAAGCTGAAGATATCAAAAAGACCAATTGAAGCTGTATCTTAGAAGACGAAGCTCCTAAAGATTTACCATTAGACACACACTTCCTAACAGAAATCATCAGTGCAAGATACGAACAAATATTCAAAAAAATAAATGAACATCTATTCAAATTAGAAAAAGACTGAAGATTACCATGATGAATATTACTACTCTGATGATGAGCCAAAGCTAAATACTTGGACGTTTTATCTAAAGAAGTATTCAAATTGGTAACATTCTACGCTAAAGATCAAATGCTAAGCCTATGAGATCTCTCTAATAACATCCAATTCATCAATGTAATATGATGCTATTACCGATCCCTCAAATTCGTAGAAGAATGACACCATAGCTGAGGAGGATTAAAACTATGAAAAACTGTGTGAAAGATATGGAAAGGAATTAAAGATTTCTTTTAATGTGAAAACTTTACATACCTAGAACAAAAATAAAATCTGACTGATATTTACTTTTATTCTTTTTATTACAAGATCCATGACTATACAAGAAATAACACTTCCTCCAATCACTCCAGGAGCTAAAATTAAAGTCGTTTGAGTTTGAGGTGGAGGAAACAAAGCTCTAAACAGAATTATTCAACAATGAATAGATTGAGTTGAATTCGTAGCTGTTAACACAGATGCACAAGATTTAGCTGCAAATCTTTCATGAACAAAAGTTAACATTTGAATAAACATCACAAAATGATTATGAGCATGAGCAAATCCAGAAATCTGAAGAAAATCCGCAGAAGAATCAGAAAACGAAGTTAAACAAGCATTATGAGATGCTGATATGGTTTTCATTACTGCATGAATGGGATGAGGTACAGGAACTTGAGCCGCTCCGGTTATTGCTGGGATAGCAAAAAGCATGTGAATCCTAACAATCGGTATCGTTACAAAACCTTTCAGTTTTGAATGAAAAAAGAGAGAAGCTAATGCTGAAGAATGATTAGTTAAAATGAAAGAAAATGTAGATACTCTAATAGTAATTCCTAACGATAAAATCTTCAATGTCGCTGACAAAAAAACAACATTTGAACAAGCCTTCCAAATGATTGATAAAGTACTATATCTAGGAATTCAATGAATTTCAGATTTAATCACTAAACCATGAGATATTAATATTGACTTTGCAGATATCAAAGAGATTATGCTAAATTCTGGAAATGCTTTACTCGGAATTTGATACGGAGCAGGAGAAAAGAGGGCCGTGGATGCTGCAAGACAAGCTATTGAAAACCCACTACTTGAAACAAACCTTGATGGAGCAAAGAAAGTTATATTCGCCGTAAGTGGTGCAGATTTATCACCATATGAAGTTCAAGAAGCTGCACAAGTTGTTCAAGATATTCTTGACCCTGAAGCAAATATGATATGGTGAATGTCTTTTGATGATTCTTTCGAGGACGAAGTAAAAGTTACAATCATTGCTACATGATTCACAGAACAAGCTAAAACTAAATGACCCAGAAAAGTTCTTACTAATAATTATGGGCAGCCTATTGCTCACTGAGGTTCTGAAAACTTTGTCTTAAGATGAATTAAACAATGACAAGATCAAAATGATACTTGATCTAAATGATTTACTGCTCATATAATCGATGACGGAAGCGAATCTGCAAAACCTATAACAAACGATGGATTCCGTTCTCCAGATAATACAAATGAAGACCGAGAAACTCCTGCATTCATAAAAAGACAACTTTCAAACGATTCTGAAAATAAAGACGCATAATCTGAATAAAGCTAAAAGTCACACTCAAATACTGAAAGAGCTGATTCATAACGAGTCAGCTTTTTCTTTTTTATATTTGAAAATTCTATTAATAATAATATATAATATACACCAGTATCATACTTTTATTAAATACAACAAACCATGAAAAATCTGATATGCTTCTGTGCAACAACATTAATCTTAATTAGTTTCTGTACCGCAGATTATTCTTCAGAATTAAAACAGGCATATAATTGGGCTTACCAAAACAAAATAACAACTCAAAGTCCAATTGAAAAAGCAAACATGCAATGACAAATCACTAGAGAAGAAATGGCCAAAATGATTAGTAATTATGCTACTGAAATTTTATGAAAAACTCCTGACACAACCCAATCTTGCCTTTTTTTAGACTCGAATATCAATCCCGATTTAGTTGAATTCGTTACAAAAAGTTGCCAATTATGATTAATGGGGCAGTGAATAACATCTTTTAAACCCAAAGATTTTGTTACGAGAGCTGAATTTTGAACTGTACTTTCTAGAGCATTATGGTGAGATAAAAATGAATGATGAACAACATATTACCAAAATCATCTTAAAGCACTAAAATCTGAATGAATAATGAAAAAAATAGACACACCTATGGATTATGAAATTAGATGATACGTTATGCTTATGCTTATGAGAAGTACAAACACTTGAGAATTACTTACCGAAAATTTGGATAATCAAATCGAAGAAGTAATAGAAATGCTCGATTAAAAAAAAACTCCAACCAATACGATTGAAGTTTCTTTCAAAAGACCGTTCTAATCCGACAAAAAAGAATAAAATCTGTTAACCCTCTGTATAATTAGATCATAATAATCATCCTGATCATTTTCATACATCTCATAAATTTCTTTAAGAGAACAGGGGACTCCTAAATGTACAAAGATCATACTCGGAGTAAGACGACACTTCTTTTTATCAGATTTCCACTGAATTTCTCTGTAGAGAGTATCCATAATTTTCACAATTTTCTCTGTCATACATGGAAACTCCCTCGCTTTCTGTTTTTTTACGCTCCAAACAGCTATAACGTGAAGTGTCATATAAGCATCCACAGCGTTATCCATATCGATAGTTTTCATCGTATTAATAAACACTTCTACAATGGATTCCGTATTCTGACGATTCACTCGAAGATGTAGCAAATTTTGAAGCTTTTCATCTTTTCTGTAATACATACTCAACCATTTTTAAGCTTTTCAGCATCATCATTTTGAAACCTATTTTCTTTATCCCACAAATCATAAATATCTTTCAAAGATGTATAAGCTTTCAAATAAAGTTCACGCTCAAATCGAGAATCACAATTAGAATATTTGGACCACCAAATTCGTATCCATTCAGCAAATTCAGATTTCGTAATCGATTTTTTTTCCATCTTTTTTATTTTTAATTATAGATCCAAAGAACATAGATAACAACGAAGCACAAAAAGAAAAAAGACTAATTATTACATAAAATCCAAAATTTTCTACTTTGCCTCGCATTCTAAATATAGCAGCGGTTCCAATAGCCAAAAATAAAAAGCCACTAAAGAACAATCGCTTAGAGAGTTTATTACCTTCCACTATAAATATATTGGTAAATATAACAGCAATCACCAATACTTCGACTACCCAAAACAATGTGAGCAAAAATAATGGGACATACCAAACAGAAGAAAATAGTAGAAAGTAGGTAGCAGCACAGAAAAAAAACAAAAACAGAAGCAAAACGCTCCAATATGCACAAAACTCTTTCATATTTGTATTTATTTTTATTGTGTTATATCGTTATATTTTACAGTGGAATATCATATACAATCACCACAAAAATTCAACAAATTGACAGAAAAATCTTTTACCCTCATATTAAATTAAAAAGTTATTATTCATATTGAAAAAATTTCCAATTTTACTAACTAATAATCAATATTATTTAAATATTTTTTCTAATTAAGACAATGGATCAATACTTATCAAAAATATTAAAAACGTGAAGATTACCCACAAAAAAAGATTTAAAAGTAAATCATTGAGAAGATATTATTATCTTTAGACTTAATGTTCACGGATGAATTAGAGACAATCAAAGAACAAAAACTGTATTTGGATACAAAAATTTTCTTGATTGTTGTTATTCATATTGGTGTGAAGAATATCAGGACTACTCCCGTATGTGAGGGGGTTCCCACACAACAACATATAAAATTGACAATACAATAGCAGAATTTATACAAAGTAATATGAAAAAAATAAAATGAATCTGAAAATTAGAAGAAACTGAACGAACCATAAATGATGGATACCAAATTGAGTTATACTTTTCAGATCTAAAAGAATGAATCTATTTTTGTTATGATCAATCATATAATTATGAATGAAAAAACATGAAAAAACTCATAGAATTCAAAGAAAAAATAGACAAAATGATATGAAGTAATAGTGCATCTATATTATAAATCCACTCAAACAGCACAAAACTTCAGTTATAAACTGGAGTATTTTTGCAAATAGGGGATTTATTTAAAAAATTCATCAAAATCGAATGAAATTTCACAACTACATTGCTTTTCTATGTAAAAAATCCCATTTTTATTTATTATTTAAACCAAAAAAAACGCATAAACAAGCCAAAACAAAAGCATCAAATTTATACATATTTTACTTTGCACAATGTACCTTGTGCAAAATAAACACACTTTTTTAACCATTTACAAAAAAACAATTTAAAGCATTTATTAAACCTAATTCTCACAAAATTAAAATAATTGAAATAAAACATCATCTAAATTAAAAAAAAATCAATTTTTTAGGGTAGTTTAAGATCTTCAAAAAAAACTCCCCTCTAAACCAGCAAAATCTCACAAAATTAACACAAAATTAACAGAAAATCAAAAAAACCTAGTTGTAAACTGATATCATCTACAGATGAAAATAAGACACGTTTTCCATTCAAAGTGGAACAATATACCACCCAGCACAAAAAACATCGCTTAAAATTTTCTAATTTTTTCTAAAATCTATCATTTTTCATCATTTTTAATCCTTACACGATTTTTTATATTCAAGAATTTTTATTATTTTTTTAGACAATTTTTTGCGCATTGAATTACAAATGAAATTCAAAATCAAACCCTTCATACAAAAAAAATGCAAAATATTTGCTTATTTAAAAAAAATAATCAAAATGGGGGAGTGGATTATCAAAAATTAAAGAACTGCCCTATTTAACGTAATTTAAAAAATGGAGACTCCCCTGCCAAATTTCATATAAAAAAATTACAAAATTAACAAAGAAAGGAATTAATCACCAGTATTAAAGAATAATTACGGAGAAAAATCATAGTCTTAATTATAACACTCCCCTATCAAAAAATAACAATCAAAAATTAAAAAAAACGATATCAAACACTATGATATCGCCCCATCAAAATATATTCAGAATTTATAAATCAACTTTCAAAAAAACATCATCAGGATCAACTTTGTCCTCCAATGTTTCCAGTGTTAAAGTGCTATAAGGTACATGATCAATCTCACTGTTATCATAGGAAGCACGTACTATTATAATCACCAACAATATCAATATTGAAATGAATATATCTCTCATCGTAACAAATCTAATAATATAAACAGCCTACATATAAATATTTATACACAAATGTCAAGAGAAATAAAAAATCTGATTTTATTCTTAAAGTTCTGTATACTTATCACATCTTCATTTTGCTTTTTCTATCGGATATTTTTTACAATTTTTCTCTAATTTTGCCAACACTTCATTTTCAATATCAATTCAACACTGCTCAGCAAAAGATATCATATAATTGAAAATATCAGCAAACTCCTCTTTCACCCTTAAATCATTTCTTCAAATTTCATAAGATTGCTCCTGAGATTTCCACAAGAACAATTCCTCCAATTCTGAAGCCTCAATAGAAATAGCTGTAGCTAAATCTTTTGGATTATGAAATTGCTTCCAATCTCTCTCATCTATAAAATCCAAGACTTTACGCCTAATCTTTTCAAAATCCATTACACACAAAAAACCAAAGTAAATAACATAAATTACAACAACCAAAAAATATTAATTCCATCCAAAAAATCAAATTAATCTATATCTCAAATAGCCAAAAGAAAAAGAGCCACCGCCGTGACTCGCGAAAAATTAAATTGAATGTAATAGGCGCATAACTGCGACCAAATAAATATAATGAAATTCAACCAAAAATCAATACGAAAAAAAGGGTCACCGCTGTGACCCGAACAGACTTTAAAAGTTATAATCCGAAGAAATAATTCAGACTATAAATATACAAAAATGACTAAAAAAATCAACACAAAAAAAGGGTCACCGCTGTGACCCGAACAGACTTTAAAAGTTATAATCCGAAGAAATAATTCAGACTATAAATATACAAAAATGACTAAAAAAATCAACACAAAAAAAGGGCCACCGCTGTGACCCATGATTAACAACGCAAACAAATAATCTACAAATGAGATATACCCATAAAAAAGCAATATATAAATTCGACGACAGAAATCAATACAACCATAAAAAAAGGCCACCGCTGTGGCCATAAGTAAATTCAAAGACACAAATACTTAAAACAGAAATACTATTCGTATTTCGAATATATAAAAAGCAACAAAAAATCAACACAAAAAAAAGGCCACCGCTGTGGCCCGTAGCGAACTAAAAAAAAGTCTAAACCAAAAAAATTTGGATAATTAAGTATACAAAAACAAAGAAAAAAATCAATAAAAAGGATATCCAACACAACCCCACTATCATTACTCCCCTACTTATCACTTTTTCTCCTATTATCTTCTCTACAAAGCATTTGGCAATTTTCAGCAGTAGTCTGACCTCACTGACTTCGTGGAGTAATATGATCGGCTTCCATTTCTTCAATCTGGAAATGTTTTCCACATTTAGCACAGATTCAATTCTGTCTTTCATAAGCCGCATGTTTTTCCGCATCAGTAAATGCACGAATATTTAAATATTTCTCGTCACGAGTGAGAATATATGGAT
>CAMJDC010000019.1 GCA_946404285.1 uncultured bacterium
TTTAAAGGCTATTCTTAAAGCTAGAGGATTGGCTACTTCAGTTGGAGATGAATGATGATTTGCGCCAAATCTAAAGAGTAATGAAGAAGCTTTACAAGTAATCGTTGAGGCTATTGAAAAAGCTGGACACACTTGAAAGGTTCAATTAGCTCTTGATGTTGCTGCTTCAGAATTTTTTAAAGATTGAAAATATGATTTAGAAGGAGAGTGAAAAGTATTAGATCAAGATGGATTAGTAGATCTATTCTCAGATTGGTGTGATAAATATCCAATCATTTCAATTGAAGATGGAATGGCTGAAGATGATTTCGATGGATGGAAGAAATTGACTGACGCATTAGGAGATAAAATTATGTTGGTTGGAGATGATTTGTTTGTTACAAATATCCAGAGACTTCAAATGTGAATTGATAAAGGAATTGCAAACTCTATCCTTATTAAATTAAATCAAATCTGATCAGTTTCAGAAACTATTGATGCCATAAATTTAGCTCATCAACACGGAATGAAAGCTATCGTTTCTCACAGATCTGGAGAAACTGAAGATACTTTCATTGCCGATTTGGCTGTAGCTATGAATTCAGGATTTATCAAAACGGGGTCAGCTAGTAGAACTGATAGAATTTGTAAATATAATCAATTGATGAGAATTGAAGAAGCTCTTGGAGGTGAAGCTAGTTATGGAAAATAATTAAATATTGATATGAAGAATCGGTTTCCATGCATTTGGAGGCCGATTTTTTATAATAAAAAGTCCTAAATTTTTTGACAAAAAAGATATTTATTTGTATAATTTAATTACAGTAAAATTCTTTTATTTTTGGAAAGTAAAAAATGAAAAAGACGGCCAGTTTGTTTGTATTATTTGCATTTCTAGGACCAATCTTTTTAAGTTCAGGAACTAATGCTCAAGAAGTTGTAGAATCTGGTGGTATAACCATTATTCGTTCAGAACCTATTAATCTATGAAATAGAGAAACGTGAGAATGATGGGCTTCGATTAAAGAAGTATATTTATCATGAGATAATGAATTTGTAAATTTGAGTGAAATCTCCACGTGAGACGTCTGTGGAGAATGATATCGTCTGATAACAAAAGAAGATTGGGATAGTCTGTGAGAATTGGTATCTTCTGGAGTGGTTGAGCAACAATGCCCAAATCTTTGATGATGCCGTTCATATTTTAATTCTATTCTTTCGCGTTGGAATGATTTTAATTTATATAGTTTAGATTTTATTTATACTATGAAATTTGGTTTATTTCAACATTTTGATTATATCGATGCTCGGCGATTAAATGTGTGTGAAATATGAGATAATGGACCATATTGTAATTATTACAGGCATATGTTTATAACAAGTGATGACAGGGCAGACTTTTGAATATATTACATTCCATCTATAAATTCATTTAACAAATTGGGGTTGTCATACAATTATGAATGAAGTTCTTGGATGTATTATATAGACAACATAGAAAAAATACAAAAATATGAGCCTTTATTATGTATATGAGAAGAAGTACCAGAATTGACTTCTGAAATAACTTTTGTAAATGAAGAAAATGGTTTCAAATATAAAACAGAAATATGATGGTGAGGGAGATTGTCGCAATCAGTAATTGATTATATAAATCAGAATAATGAATGATATGTTTGGTTTAGTGATGTAAACATGATTGATTTAGAAAATGAAGAATTTAAGTATAATACAATATTATATGGTTATAAACCTATTTCTAAAGAGAATATTACATATAAATGACCATATAATATAGAAAACAGAAAAAACAATGAAATTATAGTAACGATTAAGGAAATTTCTATTGATACAGACAAAGAACTTAATATGTTAAATCTTTTTGCCACAGATGATATTTGTGGAACATGATTTCATTTTTTTAGAGCAGATCGTTCATATTGGGAAGGCAACGAAAATTGAGAAACAGATCCATTAATATGACAAAAAGTACCATTATCAAAACTGGATTTATTTTTAGATAATATAAATAACTATTCTTATAAGTTAGTTAATAATTTCCCAAATTATTCATATGCACTAGGATTTCTTTTATTGATGAATGTTGAATCTAGTATTTCTTTTTGAGAATTCGATATAATGTGAGAAATACGGAAAAATTTTAGTATTGCTGAGCCTTCAAGCGAAAATAGTGCGGATATAAAGAATTATGTTAACCCACGACGAAATTTTTTTGCGGATATCTCAGTATCAAACGAACATGATGCAGAAACTTGAGAATATAGAATTGTAGTATGAGAAGAAGTAAATTCACCAGATGGTACATTTTGGAGTGATTGAAAAGATTTCTTATGTGTATCAGATGAAGTAATGCAATTAGAATCAGAAGTGGTATTTATTAATGAAGATAATAACTTTGAATATAGGACTAGAATGTCTTCATGAGGAAAAGTATCACAGGAAGATTTAGATTATATAAATGAAGAAAATTCGGATTATCTCTGGTATGTGGCTGATGTGGTAGATATAGATATTGAGAACGAAGGTTTTGACTATAATACTGTAGTAACGGCTCGTAAACCTGTAGAAATCAAAGATACAGAGAAAGGAGAGGTTGTTAAATTAAAATCGGTCCAAAATAGTCCATATTTTGCAGATGATTTTGATGAATATGAAGATGAAGTTACATGGTTTTACGATAGGGAAGATGTATGCGGACAGAAATATCATATTATTACGTGAGAAGAATTAACAGATTTAATTATGTCATGAAATCTTAGTGAAGATGAATATAATTGGTGGGGAGATAATACATTAACTTATTGTGTATCGGATCCATATGTAATTGTAACATTCAAAAATGAAGATAGCCAATCTGAATATGAAATATATGTAGAAAAATGAAATACTTTGAAATCATGGGATATAAATAAAATTACTAAAAATAATACATGATATGAATGGTATGATGGAGATATTTTGATAAATTTAACATGAACAGTGTTCAATAATAAAGTAACATTGTATGCAAGTAAGATTAAGGAGTCAGATAATAATCAATCACATAGTAGTGGATGAGGATGATGAGGTGGATGAAGTAGTAAATCAGATACAGATAAAAAAACAGAAACACAAACATGAAGTCAAAATAATTCAGATGTTGAAACACAGGATAATCAAAAAAATACAGATACACAAACTGATTGAAATATTTCTGATAAAGGATGAGAATCACAAAATAATACACAACAATGACAGCAATATTCAGAAGAATTTCAACAAGCTTATAAATTTGCAAAATGAAACTGAATAACAACAATGCCAACAATTCAAGATGCAAAAATGAACCAAAAACTTACAAGAATTCAAATGGCTAAAATGCTATCTCAATATGCAATTAATGTACTTTGAAAGACTCCAGATACTACAAAATCCATAAAGTTTAAAGATGTTACAGAAAAAATGAATTCAGATTATGATAATTGAGTATCTCTAGCATATCAACTTTGAATAATGTGAATTAATATGAAAAATAATAAATTTAGGCCAAATGATGAAGTAACTAGAGGGGAGTTTGCTACAGCGTTATCAAGATTATTATATAATACGCAAGATTGAACATGAAAAGCGAAATATTATGAGCCACATATAGCGAAATTGCTCAATGAATGAATAATAACCAACCCAGATCCAAGAATGAAAGAATTGCGTGGATATGTAATGATAATGCTTATGAGAAGTGAAAATTAGTTATAGTATAAAACCGTATTTTTTAATCAGTTTTTTGATTTCTTCTGATAATGATGGATAGGTAAGTTTAGTCAGAGAATGTAATCTATTTAGTGAAGTATTATGTTTTCATAGTTTGATAATAGTTTCAAGATTTTGTAAATTCAGGGTTTTTCAATTCTTTTTGATAGCTTTTTTGATGCATTCTTCGATATATCATTTATTAGTAGTATCAAAGTTATAAAGACATTCTAAGATTGATAATTCTAAATTTGCGATTAGGAGATTTTTGCAGTTTGGCATATTTACTTCGTTTGTTTGTTTAATAAGCTGAGAAATCAGATTTTTTCATTTTGTTTCAAATTTTTTGAAAGCGATTTGCTTTTCAAAAACTACTGTTTCTATAGCTTGTTTTTCTTTGTTTATAATCATTACAGTTTCAGGAATGGTTACTCCGTTTCAGTGTAGATGGATTTCAAGAGCGGTTAATCCTCAAATGTATCGTTGTTTGCAAACTCAATTACAGTGATCTTTGAGTAATTTTCGGTATCGCTGTTCTTCGATTTCTTCGGCAATAATTGGCTTTTCGGGATTTGTGATATAGAACAAATCTTTTCTTAAAGGAAAGAGAAATCAACGATTTCTGAGTTGGAATGTGATCTTATAAATTTTGCTAATTGGGGTAGATTCTCAGAAGGTCAAATAGATGAACTTTTTGAGATCATCTGAAGATATGATTTTCTTCTTTTGTTTCTGTAAATTTTGTATCAGATTTTCTATTGGTTTGTCCATTATTGGTTATTTGAACTAAAATTTGTGTAAAATTTTTATAGGAATTTTTCCTAAAAAATCAAGTAGATTTTTCCTAAAAATTTTGATAGATTTTTCCATTGAAAAAAGATGCGATAATCATAAAAGCATGGTAGTTGAATCTGTTGAGTTTTATTTCTAAAATATTTACTAGCTATGTTTCAATGAGCTTTGTTAGATGCTGATATATGTGCAAAGAGGGATGTTGTATGGAATTCAGTTAGAGCATCTTTTACACAGATACATGATAGTAGTTATGAAGTTTTGTTGGAAGTTAGTTCAAATAAGTTTTTGGTAAATATGGTTACGGATGCTGCGTGAGTTATTCAGTGATTTGAAATTGTAGCAGTGAAATGATTTATGGAATTATCTAAAAAGGTGATTCAGGTGGTTAAGAGTGTTGTTGCTCATTTATGGGATATGTGTGATTAATGATTAAGTTGTATATCATAGTAACTGACTTTTTTGTGGGTCAGTTTTTTTAACTTGACAATTCTGAGAAAATAATTATATCATGGTTGTTTTATTTATTTGTATTAAAAAATGGAAAAAGAAATGGATAAACTTGATGAATTGGGGGATTTTACTTCAAAGAATAGTAGTGATATTACTTTTGATATGTATAAGAATTTTGCGGATTCTGAGGAAAGTTTAAGAAGATACTGAGATGCTTTTTCAGATTTTTATTATATTTCTTGTCTTGTTCTTCCTGATGAACTGGATTCTTTGGAAGATGAATGATGAGAAGATATTATGAATTGAAGTGAGGATAATGAGTTGGGTACTGATGAGTCAGATTCCAAGTTTGATGAAGAGAAATTGCTGTTGCTAGAAAAGTTATTTCCAGATAAATCGTTGGAAGATATTATGGATTTGATTGAGGATTATGATATTGATTGGAAGAAGTATGATGAAGAGAAATTGAAATCGTTAAAAGAGCTTTTTCCTGATAAATCGTTGGAAGGCATTTTGGATTTCATTGAATATGATGGTATCGATTGGAAGAAGGTTAGAGAAGAACAAAAAAAGCAGTGGGAAAATGCTATATCGAAATTTCAAAAATATCCTGGTCTGTATAATATTTTACAGAGGTGTAGTTGTCATATGCAGAATGGGCATCCATTAGAGATTTTGATTGGAAAATATAGTGAGGAAAGTATGGCTAAAGCTAGAAGATTTACAGAGGAAAGAAGAAAAGAATTTGAATGAATGTGATTTACTGTTTGAAATCCGAGGGAATATGTATATATTTTAGGATTTTTTGGTGGAAGTACATGAAGAGCTAATCAGGAGATTATTAGAGATATTAGGGATATGTTTCCGGATAAGGTAAAAGAAATAAAACTCGGTGTGGTAAAAAATGATAATAAAAAAGAAGACAACTAGATGCAGTTGTCTTTTTTTGGGGAGTTTTTTTAGAATACATTAGCAATGATTATTGCTACAATGAAGAAAATAAAGAGGAAGATGTAATTGGCAGTTTGTTTTTCTGCCTCTTTGATGTCATATTCCTCAATCTTCTTAAAATTGCTTGTTAATAAACCAAATAAACTTATCATACTTAATTATTTTTGTTTTTGCTGATTATATGGATTATATTTTATAATGCAATATGGAAATTTTAATTTAGTGAAAATATCTCTTGAAACTTTATTGATTATTTGTAACCTTTAGTATCTTTAATATGTGTGGGTTTTTGATATATAATTCAAAATTTGATTTTATTTGTGTGTTGCAAGGAATTTAAGGTTTTATTTTCTTTCTTAGTGCTATGAGACAGAAATCTACAACTTGGTTTGTTTGTTTTCTATCTGTTTTTTTTCTATCTGTTTTTTTGTTTATTGTGTGATGTTGAGATAAGGTTTCGGAAGAAGAAAATCTGACTAATAATTTAGAAGATTTATCACAAGAAACGAATTTAACTAGTAGTTTGGGTAATCCTGTTTCTCAATATTGTGAAGATCATTGATGAACTTCAGAATTTAGGGAATTAGCGGATTGAAATCAACTAGGTACTTGTTTTTTTGAAGATTGATCATATTGTGATGTGTGGGATTATAGAAGTTGAAGTTGTAATCCTGGAGATAATCCAGTTGCAAAGAATAATATTAACAATCTAAATTCTGAGGATAAAAGTTCAGAAAATTTGTGATAGTTCTTTTAATTGAAAAAATCTAGTGGAGGAAACTCACCACTAGATTTTTTTGTAATTAGAGCTTTACTTCCTTTACGTATGGGAAGTTGAAGCTTCTACCGTTTTCTCTTCCACTTATAATAACTTTAAATGTACATTTCCTTTTAATGACTGTTTTTAGAAGTGGCGATACTCTTGTAATTTTAGCGTACAGAGAGTCAAAAGTTTGGAGATGGTACTTTCCAAAACTTTTCCCGATATTCATCGAATATTCTTTGTCTAAATATGGATTGTAGTCGTAATTAGATGCCAATTCATGGCAGGAATATTCAAATGATAGATTGGAGCATTTTATGAAAGTAAAATTTTCATGTTTTACGCAATCTGCTCTGTCATCCTTGATATCTTCGAAAAGTTCTTGAAAGAAGATTCTTCTTTTATGGGCTCTCCATCTTTTTGTTGTGAAAATTCGTGTTAACCATTTTAATTCCATTTCTTTTGGTTTTTTTTTGATTTGACATTATTTTATTTTTTTGTGTAATATAACGATTTAAGATTTTAAAATCAAGTGAAATTATGGTATTTTTTTTGATAAAAAAAACCCATCAAGAAATACAGGACGGGCGAATGCCTATATTTTCTAGATCGCCCAGGTAACTCTAATAATGAATTGAGTTGTATATGGAAATTTATCCTTGCAAATTTCTGTATAGAGCCCAATCCTAATTAATAAACATAAAAGGCGATCTAATTTTTTGCATAATTTAATCTTTGGTAAGATTTTCAAATGCAGAATAAATGTTTTCTGAATACAGATAATCATTCATTCAAATTCAAGTAATGTCTTGAATTTTTAAGTCCCACAAAAAGTTAATCTTTTTGTTACATTTTATTTGTACTTTTATTATTATATTTTATTAGTTAAAAAACAAGAGAAAATTGAAAAAAAAGAAAAATTTTCATTCTTTGTTAATCTTTAATTTCCCTTATTTTATTTGTCATTATTTAAAAAATTGTTGTCTACAATTAATCATTCAATAAAAGAAAGTATGTTTTCTCTTCATTTTCAATGAATGTTATCAACTGAAAAATTTTTATATGAATTTATTCAAATTTTTTTCATTTCTCCATTAAATAATTTTTGATTTTTATTACGTTCTTTTTGATTACATTTGTCTAATTTTGTAAATACAATACAAAAGTCGATTCATTCTTCGATAAAACATTTAATCATTTCAATATCGATTTTTTGTGGAGGTATGCTTCAATCAATTAAAAGAAAGGTATTTTTTAATGTTTTTCTAGTATTTAAAAATTTTTGCGTAAAATCTAATCGATTTTTTCTTTCTTTTTCTCACGATTTAGCATATCAATATCCAGGTAAATCAACAATTATCCGTTCATTGTTGATTATGAAAAAATTGAATAATTTTGTTTTTCATGGAATTTTTGAGCATTTTGCTAAATCTTTTCTTTGTGTTAACATATTAATCAAAGAAGATTTTCATACGTTAGAACGCCCAAAAAATGCGAATTCTGGTAAATCCGTATTTGGACACTGTTTTATATCTGCTACGCTTTTTATAAATTCTGCTGATTTGATTTTCATCCTAAAAAATATGTGTTAAACAATTTTATAATATATAATATTTATAAAAAATCAAAGTAAAAAAAGACACTTAGACATGAATAGACAATATTGGACGATATTTTGATTAATATAAAATTTGTTTGAATATGCATTTACAATGATTATAATCATTCTTATAAATTTACTTTGAAAGTGTTTTATTTTTATGTCAGAAATATCGGATTCAATAATTGCAGAATATAATAAAAACCCAGTTCATTTTTATGAAATGGAAGATTTTGACGTATCTTATCATGAATGAAATTTTATTTGCTGAGATGATATTACTGTTTATCTAAAATTCAAAGATGATAAAATTGAGAAATTTAGTTTTTCTTGAAATCCGGGGCAGGTGAGTACAGCTTCCTGCAGTTTATTAGCTGAAATGATTGAATGAAAAGGTATTGATGAGGTTATGTCTCGATGATATGAAACATTTGTAGATCAATGATTAGAAGTTCTACCTAGAAGAAGAAGGGCGGTAGTAATCTGACTTTTATGAGTTAGAAATGCAATTCATCAGTGGAGAAAGGATAAAAAATCAGATTCTGATGAGATTTTAGTTGAAGAATTTGAAGATATTTTAGATGATTAGTTTTTATTCTTAAATATACAATTATGTCGAGATATTCAGTTTCTCAAATTCAAGTTTATTTGCAGTGTCCTTTAAAGTATCGTTATCGTTATATTGATAAAGTTCCTACGCCAGAGTTTGTAGAAACTACTGATACTTTACTTTGAACGTTGGTTCATGAATCGTTACAAAATTTGTATAATAATATAAATATTTTTAAAACTCCGACAAAGGAAGAATTTATTGCGGATTATTATGGTCTTCGATCAAAAAAAGAAAAGGAAACAGTGGAAAATTGATGAGAAATCCTGAATCATCATGCAGATTTAACAATTGATGATTTTAAACGTAGATGAGAATTTTATCTTTCAAGGTACTATGATAAGCATGCTCCGTTCAAAGATTTACAGGTTATAAGTACTGAAAAACAGATTTCTTTTCAATTAGATGAATGAATAAATTTTTTGGGATTTATAGATAGATTAGATAAGGTCTGAGATACTTTCATAATCAACGATTATAAAACAAATAAGAATTTACCAACGGAGGAGAAAGATCAATATATTGAACAGCTTACTTTATATTGATTGTGAATTCAGCAAAAATATGCAAAATATTTCAAAAATTTGAAGGCAAAATTATATTTTCTACATTTTGATATTGAAGATGAATGGGAAATTACTCAGGATAAATTGGCTGAAATTAAAAATAAATATTTAAATATAATTAAAGAAATTGAACAAAATAAAGTGCAATATGCTATGTGAAGTAAGAAAATTTTCGAAGCAAATCAGTCTTCTCTTTGTGTTTGGTGTGATTATCAATCGATTTGTCCACTTTTTACGGCAATAAATTCTGATGACGAAGTTGAATGAGAATTATCTGATAAGAGTATTGTGGCGTTGGTTGATCAATTTGTAGAAGTTAGCAATAAAATATCTGAGTTGGAGAAGGAAAAAGATTGATTGAAATTAATTTTTCAAAAATATGTGATGAAAAAAGATCCAAACGATGAAAAATCTGATTTTATTATAAATGGAAGTGATTGTGATGTAAAAGTTACTAAATCTCCAAAAATGAATGTAGTTGATAAGGATAGATTTTTACAAAAAGTTAAAGATTTGTGATTGTTCGAAGAGTATGCTGACATATCTCGACAAAATGTTAATAATTTGTTTTTAAAATCGTGAAAAGTTAGTTTGGGTGATTTTATGTGAGCAGTAGAACAGGATGTTATGTTTATAGTAAAGAAGGTTTCAAAGAAAAAGAAGTAAATAATGTTTAATTTTACTTTTGTTTCGTCATATTTTTTATTTTCTCTTGAAAAGAATAGACAGATGTGTATAAATTGTCTACTTTTATTACTTGAATATTCGTAATGAAAATAATAAAAAATTTAATAGTGAATATTGTTATTTGTTCAGTTTTACTTTATGTTTTCAATTATTATCAGTTATGAATTAAGATTGATTTGTCATGATCATCGAATTTGATAGGGTTGGTTTGAATTTTTTTGGTGTTGGGGTTTGTTTTTTGGGTATTTAATTCACCAATTAAACGAATTTTGAAAACGCTGTCTTGTCCTATTAATTTTCTTACATTGTGATTAATGTCTTTGGTAATAAATGTATTGGTTTTCTATGTGTTTGCTTATGTTGTCAATAATATTCTTTTCCAATGAGAGGTAACTGTTCATTTGTGAAATATATTGCAGACAGTTATCCTTTCGTTTGTTATGGCGGTAGGTATTTCTATATTAAATAAAATTTTGTAATAAATATAAAAAATAAAGCTGAATTTTATAATTATTTATTTGGTATTATGAAACGTTATACTATTACTAGAAATCAGGCAGCATCTTTACTTTGAGTATCTACTAGAACGATTGATAGATATGTAAAGTCTGGAAAGTTGTCATATAAAAAAATAGCCAATAAGGTTATACTAAATGAGGAAGAGTTGAGAGTTTTACAGTCTGAATTTTCATCTTTACGCCAGGAAATTTCTACAGAATTGTTATGAGAAAAAGATGAAAAAACATTGTCGGTGAAACCTGTAAGTGATATGGCGACTCTTGATGAAAAGTTAGATAAGTTTTATTTGATTTTCCAGGAGAAAGATAAGCAGATTGACGAAAAGAATAAAATAATATTTATGTTGCAACAAAGGATAGGGGAGTTGGAGGCTAAAATTCAGAATATGATTGCATTGCCTGATTATAATAAAGAAAAGCAACAGGCAATTCAGGAAAAGAAAGTATTGGAAGAAAAGTTGGCCAAATTGACTAGTAAAGTTAAAGAACAAGAAAATAAAACACTTATAATTATTATATTTGCTGTGTTCCTTATAATAATAGCTTCTTATTTTTATATTAAGTCTTTATCGTAAGAAGAATTTTGGGTTAGAATGGATTTTCAATTCAGTCTTCTAATTTTTTTTCTTTTGAAAATATACTTCCAAAAATATCGAATAGCTCGCTTCTTTGTTCGTTTGTTTTTGGATTTATGAGTCGATGATTAAATTCAAAGTTGCAAAAATTTACCATGTATTGTAATCATTTTCTTTCAAGGCATGGGTAGGATTCTATCGCTCATAGTTTTAATATGTATACATTATCTTTATATAAATCTTCTATTCAGTTAATTATTCTTTGGTATTTTTGAGGATAATATTTTTTGATAGCGAAAACTAATCTATTATAGTAGTCTCAACTTGATCATTTGATGCTTTTTAGGAATTTATTGGCTAATTGGTAGTATCTTCATAGCTCTTTTGAAGTGAAAAATCCGTAATCAACTGTATTGTCTCGGTCTCAAATAAAATAGTTTTCAATTCAGAATTTATTTAAAAATTTATGCCAAGATTTGTATGATCATTTTCAATTTATATTTATTATTTCATAACTTCAAGTGATAAATTCCCATCATGGTTGTGTTTGTAATCGTTTTAGATAGTGAGAAAAAAAGTATGAGTCTGAATCTCATTCTACCATTATAACTTTGTTAACAAAAAATATTTTTGATAAATTCTCATATCTTAATAAGTGTACTAATCATGCATCATCTGATGCAATTCTTATGTTGGGTGTGAAAATTTTTGTTCATCATTCTTCTTTGGAGAATCTATATACATTTGTAATGTTTTCTTCGTTTATAAATAAGGCTGAGTAAGTTGAAAGAAAAAATTGTGTGCCATATTTTTCACTTAGTTGATTGAATAGTGATGATATTTCTTTTTGTAATTGTGGGTGTATGTGTAGCTCAGGTTCATCAATTATCATAAATCAATTTTCTAAATCATTTCACATTAGTGAAAAAATTATTAAAAGAAGAGATTGTTGTCACATTCATAGATCATCAAAATAGCAAGGATCTCATTCTTGATTTTTTAGTGCTAAATTTATTCATCATTGGATGTATTCTATGGTTAATGTTTTATTTATGAATCTTTTTACGAGACTTGATAATTGTTTCCAAAATGTAGAATTGTATAATCTTTTTTCTCGGTTTTCTTCTGATTCGGGTTCATAATTTGAATTTTTTCATTCTACATCGTTTTGTGTACGTTTTTTAATTATTGATCGAAGTTTTTGTAAACATCTATAGTATCATTCTAGATTAGGATTCACTTCATTTTTATTTTTAAAAACGTAGTCATCAAAATCTTGTAAGTTGTTTAGATATTTTCGTTCAATTAAATTTCTTCAAGATGATAGGATACAAAATGTATTTTTCAATGGATATCGTGGTTTATCATTTTTTTTCTTTTCGTACTTGTTGTATATGTCCATGCAGATGTATAGTAATTCTTTTTCTTGTATACACACAAGTGAAAAAAATTCCATTGGAGTGAGTGCGGATTTGTTTATTATGAATTCTTGTTTCTTTTCGTCAAATTCTGATTTTATTCGTATTTCTTTTATTTCATTTTTTATATGTTCGTATTTAAACTGAGGGAATCTGTATGTTAATTCACTATATTTGTCTAGAATTTTATTTATTTTTTTTACATTTTTACATACGAAATGGATGTTTTCGTAATCATTATCAAATAATTCTATTTTTATTTGGAGGTGAGATGGTTTGTTTTGAAAATTTGAGTGTTTGCTTAGTTTTGATGTAAACTTTGATATAAGCTTTATGGCGTGTTTGTATTCAGATTTTTCTTGATTTTTTACAATTGAGGTGTCGAAAGTGTAATCTAATAGTAAATTTTTTGAAAATTGATTTATTATTTCTATGAAATTACTTTTTCACGCACCGTTTGCTCATATAAAAATGTTCATGTCTAGATTTTCTATTTGTTTTTCAAAATTTATTCAATCGATATCATCTATGTTATTTACATAAGGAAAGCTTAGTATGTTTGAAATTTTAACTTCTCTGATTTTCATTGAAATAGAAAATTGTTATAAAATTTTTGTTTTTTATAGTATATTCCTTTTTGTGTAATTTGCAAATTTTTATGGAGAAAATTTATTTGAAAAATTTGTAATTCTATTATTTTGTGGCGCTTCTCATAAGCATAATCATGATATATCATCTTAATTCTTTTATGTTTGGGTCGTTGTTTGTTATTATTCATTCATTTGTAAGTTTTTTTAGGTGGGTAGAGTAATACGGTTGTCCATCAGGAGTTGAATAAAGAATTCTAGATAAAGCAGTAGCGAACTCAGCTCTTGTAACTTCATCATATGGTCTAAATTTATTTATTCATATTCACATAATTCATAGTTGATAAGCTGAATCGATAGCTCATCAGTAGTTATCGTTTAATTCTTTTGTGATATCGGAAAATTGAGGAACGATAGTGTTGGTGGTTTCTTTTCCTAGTACGTTTATAGCATAATTTGATAGCATTTTAGCCATAGCGATTCTTGTTAGTTTTCAATACATGTCGGCTTTGCTTATGTCACTCATTGTGGTAATTCCGTTTATATATGCAAATCTATATGCATTATTAAATTCTCTTGTATATCAGTTAGATAGTTTTTCAGATTGGTCTCACTCTTCATATCGTGATTTGTTTATTTCATCTTCTTTCGATTTTTCTAAAAGTTTCAGTATTCTAGGTTTTTCTAACGTGTCGTTTTCTTGGTATAATCAAGAATTAGAATCTCATGTTGTGGAAATAGTTTCTCATGAATTTACGGAAGAGTTTGTGGTTGTTTCTGTTTTTGTATTATTTCATCCGCCACCTCATCATCAACCTCATCCACCTCAACCTCATCCACCTCATCAATTGTTTGTCTGAATTGTATTAAATGTATAAGTGATTAATCAGCTTAATGTATTTCCTTCGTCATCGCTAAAAGTTATGATGCAGTTTCATGTTCAATTTTCTGATGTCGGTGCAGTTATTGTTAAATTATTCTTCGATAGATTTGCAGTACCTTTTGTACATGAAATGTGGCTAGTGGTTATAGTATCCGATCAGCATGCTCCGTCATTTACTCAAAATATATTTACAAAGTTTCATATATTCTGTGGATTTGTTGTTGTTATGGTATTTGTGTATGTATAATTGTTGATATTTATGGTTGGTAAAGTGTCAGTCCAAGAATAATTTATATGGAAATTTTCGGTTCTTTCTCCGAAGGAATTCTCTATATAAAAAGTTTCTGTGATATTTCATGGTTTATCATTTGTTATTTCTCAGCTTACATTATTTCATGTGAAAATTATTTTGTATGAGTTGGAGCATGGGTCATTTGGGATTGATATTCATGATAATGAAGAACATTCTCTGGTCGATAGATTTGTGTCTCAGTAATTTGGTTTTTCGCATATATAATAGCTAGAAAAATCAGATTCATTTCATAGAATATCTATTCATTTTACTTTTCGTGTGTAATTTCATTGTAATTGTGTGGATACTCATGTGGTATTTGTTGTTCAAGAATCTACTAAATCTTCGTTTGTATTGTAGATTTCGTAATGGTAATTATTGACTCATTCTACGAGATTTCGTGTAATATCTCATGACCAACTTGAATCTAATCATGTAGGAGTGGATATATCTTTGATGGAAGCATAATCTAATGAATTTTTTATATTAATCATTTTTCCGCTGACAAGTTTTCCAGATAGTGAAGGTTTAGAATCTCCGTATTCAATGATAATGTTTTTAATATCTTGGAATGATAATGTAGGATTTATCATCATTATGAGAGATGCAAGTCATACAACATGGGGAGTTGCCATTGATGTTCATGTCTTTCTTCAATAAACATTATCATCTCATTGAATATAAGGATCTTGGTAGATTTCTATATCATCAATTACACAGAATTCTTCTGTTGCTCAATTAAGTATTCTTAATTTAAATGAGAAGTTCTCGGTCGAATATTCTTCTGGAATTTGCATAGTAAATCTTCTTGACGATATTTGTCATAATGTGTCTACTCATGTGTATGTTGTGTTATTATTTGAAAATTCTATTCATATGTCTGTTGTTGCACTACATATTATTGATACGGAGAGTTGAGATTCAGCATTTCCCTCTAAATTTATTGATGGTGAAGTAATTTTATCATAGAAATAATATCAAAATGTATCATCATCATATCGTTGGTAGCATCCTCATGTTTTTCGATAATTTAATGATTCTCATCGTTGATTACAGCCACTAAAGTATTCGGAATATATGTTTTGAATGGATACTCATGTAATTATAGTACTGTATATATTGTATCAAGGGGCAGCTATATCTACACTTGAAGTTCAATAATTTGAATATGTGGCTAAATCTCAGTAATTATCAGTGGCTGCAACACAAATTATATTATCTAGGTTATAAGAACATGGGTACATTGCTTCAGATAAATCAATGTTTATTCAGTTGTTGTTTGAGTCTCCATTTCCTGCTGCAGTTATGAATAATCATCAATTATCTCAGAATTCTTTTATCACTTCTTTTTCTATTTCTGAGAAAGTTTCGGATCAAAAACTTGCGTTGATTATCTTTATTCAGTTACCAATTGCAAAATTTATGGCTCTGATTTCATCATAACTTGTTAGGCTTTCGGAACCTCAAACTTTTAATGATGCAATTTTTGCGTAAGGATTTACTCAAATAATTCATTTTCAATTGTTTATTTCAGCGGCGATAATTCATGCTATATGTGTTCAGTGTCCATTTGAATTTGGTAGAGGAGTTGATGTGTTATGAAAAAAATCATATCAATGTTCACAGTAGTTATTTTCTCAATCCACTATACAATTTGTCTGATTCCACATGGAATTTATTAACTCAGGGTGGTTGTAGTTTACTCAGTTATCAATTATTCAAATTGTGACTCATGAAAAAGTATTGCTTTTAAAAAATCATGAATATTGATTATATGCTTCTGGTCGAGATATTAATTCTAGTGATTTTTGATAATTTTTTAAGGTGTCATTTGTATCGATTTCATTCATTCAAAAAAAGTAGCGAATGTAGTTTGGTTCCGCATATTCTATGTTAGGATTCCCTTTTAAAATTGATATAGTTTCTTCTACGCTTTTATTATCATTTATTTCTAATAATATTAGATTCTGATTTTCTTCTGATTTATCTTTGATTTTTAAATTGTTTAGTTTTAGTTCATTTAAATTTTTTGTTGTAATGTTTTTTGTGTTTGGATTATTCTTATATTTTACTATTACTTCATTTGGGATGTATGATGTTTCTGGTTTTGAAAGTTCATTTTCTCAATAACTTGGTAGTGAAATAGTGATTGATATTAAGAATGATAGAATAATTAAGATTTTATTTTTCATTTTGGAATATTATTTATACAAAATTGTTTATTAACTTGTTTAGAATATAAAATGTAGCATAAAAATCAAATTTTTTTATATTGACATTTTGCATAATATAATTATAATTATTTTATTGTAGTTGTAATTTATAGATTGTTTTATGGTTTTTATTGATATTAATTTGTATTGATATGGATTTTTTTTGGCCTGAAAAATATGAAAGATCTAAAGATTTTGATGCGGATGAAATGTTTAAAATGGTGCAACAAAAAAGAGATAGTCTATTGGAAAATCTAAGTAGGGTATCTCCTCAAATGTGAAAATCTCCCACAGATCTTTTGACGGTTTATGCTATATATGATGTTTTTTCAGTTAAAGGAGAAAAATGGGAGAATACAAGGGTGAGATTTCTAGAAAAATATAAGAGTAGATTGTTATATTATTTGCAAAACAAGAGTTCACTTCCAGAATATCGTAGTTTTATACGAAAGTTATTTAATGATTCATTTGATTCAAAATTAAAGAATGAAATTAGGTGAATGGATATGGATTCATATTTTGTGGAAAATGGTGGAGAAAAATTGGTGTCAAGTAATGGAATTCTATGAGAGGAAGTAAAATCTTGGGATGAATTTAGAAATGCGTTAATAAAAATGTGTAAAGAGCTGTTTCCTTATGCAGAAAAGCGTTTTAATAACTTATTGTATACAAAGAATTTTAATAATACTATTTATGAGTTATTTTTTAAGGAAAAGAAAGAAGAATTTTTATGAATATTATCTGAATCAATTTCAGAATATGAAGAATCATTAAATGAAAGTAAGAATCGTCAGATAAGTAGGTTAAAAAAAGAAATTTCGGAATTGTGAGAATCTAAAGAATTATTTGCTATGTTGGATTTGATTGAAAATTGAGATTGAAAAATTTTTTTAGAAATTGATACGATGGTTAGGGCACTTTCTGTGTTTGATGTTTCTGATTTTGATATAAGGTGAGATTTTATTCAATTTTATATTAATGATGTTGTGGAGAGATTTAGGAATAGTTCTGATAGAAGAGATCCTGCTAGAAAAATTCAGGAAAAACAGTTGGATACACCAAGTCAGGAAAATAATATAGAAATATGAATTGAAAATAATGTTGGTTCTTGTGAAATTAGAAGTAGAATTTCGCCTGAAGATGGGGCGATAATTGATAATATTGTTCAACTTGTTAATTTAGATAAAAAAAATGGAAAGGCTTTAAAAAAATATTTGGAGAGATTGTTGGTGAATTGAAAAAATTGTAGAATGTCGAGTTTGAATAAATTTTGAATATTTGAAATTGATGAGAAACTTTGAAGTCTTTTCCAGAATCTTTGAATTTTGGTTGAGTATGTTGTTTTGGATAAAGAAGATGCAGTAGAAAATACAGTAGAAAATACTGATAAATTGGATTTGATTGATGGTGATATTGTAGAAATTGAGGATTTAGATTTAGAAGCTTCATCAAATGAACTTGGTATTTTAGAAAAGGATTTATATTCTATTGTTTCTGATCAAGCTCGTAAGTATAATTATAAAATTTTTAATGAAAAAAGGTTGAAAAAACAGTTTGAAGAGTTGTGTAATACGGATGATGAATTAAAACAGATTTTATGTGTTGAAATGCAAAAGGATTCTTTTTGAACTCCAAAGAAAAAGCAGGGTAGGAGTTATTATACCATAGAGGTTGCTGTTACTTGAATCAGATTTCTTTTATTTAAATGTAAGGATTGAAAGTTTCTTATAGATTGAGTATATAATCATGATGATTATGAAAAGCGTGTAAAAGAGGTAAACTAGTAAAAAATAATTTGCATAAAAATATGAAAATCGTATTTTGATTGTAGTTTATTTATATAGTTTTTTTACCATGGATACTTTAACTGCAATTAAAACTCGTAGATCAATAAGAAATTATAGAGATGAGATATTGGATATAAATCTGATTTCTGAAATTGTTTCTTATTGATTGTATGCTCCATCTGCTCATAATCAGCAAGCTTGGAAGTATTATATAATTTCAAAAAAAGCAGACAGAGAGTTCCTTGCAGAAACGATGGAATACTGAAAAATGCTCTTGAATGCTTGATGATGCATTTTGGCTTGCTATGATAAAGATAGAGTTAGGAGTTTTGAGTTTGTTCAACAAGATATGTGAGCTAGTATTCAGAGTATTCTTTTAGCAGCACATGAAAAATGAGTTTGAACTGTTTGGTTGTGATTATATCCACATGATGAGCCAATGAGTAAAATTTCTCAGCATTTTGATTTACCGGATAGCATTACGCCATTTGCAATTATTTCTATGTGAGTCCCAGAGTGAGAGATTCCTGAAAAGAATTTAAAGTCTGAGTGAAAAATTGTGATTATTTAAATTTGCTTGATTTTTATAATTTATTAATTCTGTTTGGAAATTTTTGAAAATCGTGGAAGGGTTTTTAATCCTTCTTTTTTTGTTTAGAAAATTGATGAAATTATACCAATAATGAGTGAAATTATGCTTCATACAATAGGGAAACCAAATAATATAATGAGGAGAATTAGAAATCCTTTAGAATTTTTTATCTGAATAGGTGGTTGGTTTGTATTTTGATTTCAAAAATTGTTTTCCGTTCAAAAACTAATTCACATTTTTTCTCCACAATATGGACATTGCATAACGTTGTTATCAAGTGCATTATTGCATTTGGGACAGAGTTTATAATCATTGGACATTTTTTGAAGTATTTATTGTTAAACAGTAATTAATGATAAAAATAGGAAGCAGAATTACAAAACTTTTATTGAATAATTTGGAGAGAAAATTATAAAATTTGTATGGTTAGTGTAGAAAATAAACAGCTGAAATATGAAAAGGCTTTGGAATATGAGATTTTTGTAAAAGGGGAGTATGATTTTGCAAAAGAAAAAATTCAGAATGCAGAATGTATTTTTGATGTTTGATGACATATATGATTATTTTCTCAGTGGTGTAGAATGTTTAATTCTAATGGAAAAATTCATTATTTTGAGCCTGTATGGGACTTTTATGATAAAGCGAAGTTTAGGGTTTGAAACGATAAAAACATTATATTAAATAATTATTGAATTGGAACGAAATCGGAGAGTTGAATAATATTATTGAATAATGAAAAAACTATGCAATCAAGTAAATATTCTTCTTTTTTGAATATAAATTGAACTGAGATTAAAGTAAAATTTATTCCTTTAAAGGATTATTTGATAGAAAGTGGTATAAATAAAATAGATGTTTTGAAAATGGATATTGAATGAATGGAATTTGAAGTTTTATCTTCACGATGAGATTTTGAACGAGAAATAGTAGAAAATCTTATAGTGGAAATTCATCTTTTAAATGAAAAAATGAAATCTGAATGGAATCAGCTTTTTTTAAAAATTAAAAATGTTTTTTGAAATGTGGGGGTTATAAATTCTTGATATCGTAATGAAATATTTTTAGTTTGGTGTTATGATAATTTAATTTCTAAAACTAAGTATTAAAAAAGATCTCCTATGAGGGAGACCTTTAATATTTGGAGATTTAATTTTATTGGTAGATTTTCATAGCTTCAGCAGCTTCTTTTGAACTGTTAAAGTATTTTTCTCAGTTTGAAATGTAAACTGTCTTACCTTGAGCATTTAGTGCAATTATGATTTCATCAAAAATCATTTGTAAGATTAGATTTAGATTATCTTTCCATGTTTTGAAACTCTCAGGATTCTCAGCTTTACGTTTATTCAAACCTTGTAGATATTCATCCCAAGTCATTTTTAAATCAAAACCTTTCATGAGTCATTTTCCGATGAAGGAAAGTGAATTATAAAATCCGTCTACAAATGTATTAAAAACTACTCCAACTTTGTCATCGATGACATTAATGGTTACTTGATTATCTTGTGCTACAATAGTTTGTTCTTCAATAGCTGGAGCAACTATGGGGGCTATTTCTCCGGGAGTTTTTGAACCTACTCCTAATGGAACAAAGTATAGGGATCCATATTGAGATTTAAAGTGGTCAAGCAGTTTTGTAGCTCCAGTTTCAACTGCTTTTGAAATAGTAGGTGTTAATTCAGACATGATAATATAAATTAAGATATAAAAGAATTATATAAGATTCTGAATCTACTTCTTTTTTTCAAAGAATTCAATAGCTCTAGCTAGTTCTTCATGATCTTTAGCATATTCATGAATATCAATTCATTTATTAAACGCTTCACATGCTTGAACCATAGCAGTAGCACCAGCTTTAGTTCCATCTGGATGAGCATGAGTTCCAGCTCCCATTGTAGTAATGAAGTCAGCATTTCACATCAAATCCATAAATGGTTTCAATAATACTG
>CAMJDC010000020.1 GCA_946404285.1 uncultured bacterium
ATAGGTGAGCTTTGAATACAAAATGTCATCTTCTAATATTTTTAATGAGTATATGAAAACTCCGTCAGAAATTTTTGGTGTGTAGATATTGTGTTTTTCATAAAAATTATCTCTATTTTCATCTATGAATGAATGAAATTTAACGCCTTTCCAAAAGTCTGATTTTTCTCATAAAATATCATTAATTGTAATGTTATTGATATGATATTTTGTTCTTGGAATATCTTTGTCTATATATCTAATATCAGGTAAACAATTTCAGGCAAAAAATGGATATTTGTCGGTTTCTTGGTGTTTGTTCCAAAATTTGTCTGCAAAGAATATGTGTGTAATTGGTGTTGCCATTGAGTTTAATGGAAATAAAATTATAGAATTCCTAAATATTGTCTTAATTTGAAATCTATATTTCCAGCTGAATAAACTACAATTATTGAGTTTCAGTCAGATTTTTCTATTACATTTTCTACTTCACTAAATTCTTTCAAATAAGTATTTCCACAGTGTTTAGCAAATGCATTTCCCAAATCTTCCACGCTTTTGAGATTTAAATCTTTGAAAATTTCTTCATTTGAAAAGTCTTCAATATTTTCTCTCGCAGCATAAATATCGTAAATATAACTTTCATCGTATGGTTTCAATGCATTAGGAAATTCATTCCATCCAACCAAAATTCTATGCATCTGATGTGGCTGAAATATGCAAATCAATTTTTTGTCAGGAAACTTTTCTTTTAATGCTTTATATCACAGCTCAATACTTGATGCAACATGTCCATAATCACTAAAAATCTGAGCTCAATTTTCGTGAGTTTTGAGAAATTCCATTCTTCTCCAAATTCACTTAAAATCTCTTAAATATCCACGAATTTTATCTTCTGCTTCTAATTCTTCCATTCATTCATTTTTCATCAATCATTTCAAAAGTTCACAGACGAGTGACGCATTAGCTTGCTGATGTTTTCACCATACGAAATGCATATCAAAAAGCTCTTTATTTACGAGTTTTACTTTACTCTCATTTAGAATTTTTTTACTATTCAAATCTTTGAGACAATAAACACGATCTTTAGTTTTTGCAATCATTTCCAAAAAAGCATTTTGATAATCATCTCGGTCTCTAAAATAATCTGTATGTTCCAACTCCAAACTTGTGATTATAGCTTCATCCAAATTTAAATTCAAAAAATGGCGTTGATATTCACAGGATTCTAGTAAAAAATAATATTTCTTTACGAGAGAGTAGTCTAATTTTCTTCACGTGAAAATATAATCAAAAATATTTTTCAATTCGTCCTCATGTTTCATATTTAGCATATAACTTTTCCCACCAAAATCAGGTACTAAAGCTCCAACAATTCCGATTCCAAAATTTGGTAGACAATGTGATGCGATATAAATTCACATTGCACTTGAACTAGATTTTCCATTTGTCCCCGTAAATCAAACACTCTTGAAATATTTAGTCATTTCACCCAAGAATTGAAAATAATCCCAGATTAGGAATGGTTTATGCTCCGACTTTTTCAATTCAAAAGCTTTTACGACTTCGGGACTTCACTTCGTTGCAGCAGAATAAATTACGGCATCATCTGGCTTGAGTTGATATTTTCAATGCTTAAAAATCTGAACTCATTTTTCTTGTAATTGCTGTGTGATTTGGGAATCTTGTTCGTCTACTCATATTAAATTATGGAATCCTATATCCCATAAAATTCAGACTAAATTGCTTAGTCATGACCCACCAGCTCACACGAAAACGATATTTCACTGCATATTTATTATTAGATATAAATCTGACCTTAATTTTATTTTTTGTTTGTATTAAAGCAAGAGAGTTTTTCTTGATTTTAGTATCGTTTATGATTATAATTATGGAATGTAAAACCAAAAATAAAAAGATATGATTGATGAAAAAGTACCACTTTATGTGTTGGCAAAAGGATCATTTCTTGGAGATACTCAAGAAATTCGTTCTTTTCTTTGGTTCTGTGAGAATTCTCTCTATTATGATTCTGCTGAATTGGTATCTCGAGAAGAGTTTAGAAAACTAAAGTTAAAGTATGAATCATCTAAACAACGTTCAAGAAACTGGTAATTAAATTACCAGTTTTTTTCTATTTTTTAATATTTACAAAAATAAATCTTGATTTTTATGTGGTGTATGATTATAATGTAGGTAGTGATAGGTAATCAAAAGTTAAACAAAAATTTAAAATTATGACGAAACAGACGATTGTTGATTTTGGAGAGCAGAAAAAGGCTCTTTATGAGTGGGCTCAAGACACTTTCTTTGAGAATCGGGGGGAAGTATCTCGGTTTTTGAACTTCATCAAGCAGGAAGGAAGAGAACCTATAGAAGTGGTTCCGCATCCTGAATTCTTGGTTCTTAAAGCGAAATTTGAAGAATAGCTTCATTCTTTGAGTAAAAGCTGGCAAGGAATTTCTTACCAGCTTTTTTTGTAATATTAAAAGATTATTAAATGTATTTTTCTACTTCATTAAAAATCTCATTTATACTTTGTTTAGCATCAATGTGAATTAGTCGTCATTGTTGGTCCAGCCATTCTAAGACAGGTTCTGTTTCATTATGGAAAGCTTCTATTCTTTTTTTAATTGCTTCAATATTTGTATCGTCTGAACGGTGTATTAATTTTCAGTTACAATGTTCACAAGTTCATCATACTTTACCTCAAATTGCATTATTTCCACATTCAGAACAAACAACTCTGGAAGCTAAACGTTCGTATACAGTTTCATCATCTAGGTCAAAGTTTATAACAATGAATTCACGTCAGCATTCTTTCATTATTTCACAGATTGCTTTAGCTTGTCACATTTTACGCAAAATTCAATCCAAAAGTAAACGATCAGTAGGTTCTACGGTTTGTAGAAAAACATTGAAAATGGCGACAACGACTTCATCTTTTACAAGTCATCATGTCTCTACGGTATTTCTTAGATAATTTCAAATTGCGTTATCTGTGCTAGATAATGCACGCAATGTACCTCAAGTTTCAAAATATTTAAAGACATTAGGATATTTTTCCATAATTAAATCTGCTTGGGTTCATTTACCACATCATTGAATTCATGATAAGAATATATCTTTCATGTTGTTTGTTTGTAAAATTTAAAATTATATTATATACCTAAATAAATTAAAAGAAAAAGCAATTGAAAATATATAAAATGAGGATAGAATACTTAGTAAATGGTGCTTGAATTGTCGATGAAAAAAAATATAATGAATTTGATAAAAGTTTTTATTCTCAACTATTCACAAATGAAGTCTACATTACAAAAGATTTCAACTGCTGATGCTGAGCAAACAACAGAAAATATACTTTCGCTTTATGAGGTGCAAAAACATTGTGTAATCAATTTTATATATTTTTCGCAGATAGTTTCGCAACGTGTGTTCTTAAATTCTAAGAAAAAAACAGAAAAGGAAAAAGAATATAAAAAACTGATTTTAAAATCAGATTTTTTGTTGCCGGATGGAATTGCTTTGCAAGTGTTTTATTATTGTGCTAATTTGTTTGGGGCCGTAGAGTCAGAAAAAAAATGGTTGCCAAATTTAAATTGAACGGATTTTACTCCATTTTTTCTTAATAGTTTGAAGCAAAAATATTGAAATCAAAAAATTAATTTATTATTATATGGATCTACTCCCAAAGTAGTGGAAAAGGTGAAAGAAAATTTATCTTTGAAATGATTTAATATAATTTATATTCAAGATTGATTTAGTGAATTTGATTGGCAAAAAGCAGAAGAATGTTTAGGTGAGTATCAAGATACTATAAATGTTCTTTTAGTGGCTCGCTCTACTCCAAAAATACCGATTCAAGAATTATGGACTTCTAGAAATTATCAGAAAATTCAGGAAAATAAACTGATAGTCATGAATGTCTGAGGATTGTTTGATTTTATTGCATGAGTCCAAAAACGTGCACCAAAGATATTCCGTAGCTTAAAATTGGAGTGGTTGTATAGATTTTGTACTCAACCAAAAAGAAATTATAAAAAAGTAGTAAATTCATTGATGATAATTCCATACATTTTTCATTATTTGATATTGAAAAAAGATTAACTTTTATTACTTATATAATATTGGAAAAAGATTCTAAAAAATCTTTTGTGATGTTTTATCTGATTATAATTACATTATCTAATGCAACTTCAGGAACATAAGAAAGTTTATGTATCTGATAATGAGATATTTTCGTTTCAAGATACACTACTTGATAATATTTCTTTTAAAGTATTTGTAGAGTGTTATAAAGATAAATTCTTACAGTATCAAAAGGATATTTTTGAGGAATTTGTAGCAGATTTTACAAATGTAATCAAGACGTCAGAGGAATTAGATACAGAAGATATTAGGCAAATTTTTACTGATTATTTGGAATTGTTAAATACTAAATTGAAACAGTTTGCTGATAAAGTTCGTGATGTAGATTATTTTCAATTGAAGTGAATTATTCAATTGGTGGTTGATGATAAGTTAATGTCTTCAATGATTGGAAACGTTAGTATGATGGTTATGAGAGATCAGAAGACTACATATTCAATATCAAATAGTATAGATAGTAGGTCAAAGATAGATCTTTGTTCTGATTTTATTGAGTGAGAAATAGAAAGAGATGATCAGATATTATATATTTGATTAAAATTTGCAGATGTTATGGATGCTCATGATATAAGAGAAATGGAAAATTTATTGTCTCAAGAGGAAACTTCAGAGGGAATTCTATCTTTTGTGGAGGATCTTTTTCTTACTAGAATTGAGAAAGCAAGTATTTGATTTATTATAAGTTATTTTGTTCAATGACCGACTATAAAACCAATAAAAGGTTGACGTGGAAAGTCTGGACTTAAATTAAAATGAGTTGGTTGAATAAAGGGAAAATCTTTGGAGTATGTATCAACTTTATGAAGTAAAGTTCAAAATTCTGAAACAGTACAGAAGGTTAAAAAACAAGTGATGGAAAATAAAATGTATTTTCTATGACTTGTACTGATAATTTTGATATTAATATTCTTGTATGCGTTAATATCTCAGATTATTAATAGTTCAAAGAATACAAATAAATTTGAAACAGCTCCATGAGTATATGAAGTGGTTAATTTGGAGGATATTCAGGCTGAGATTGAGGAATTTAAGAGTTTAGATTCTTCGTCTACGGTGAAAACTACTAAGTATAATGATATAACAGCTAAATTAGATTTTCTTGAATCTGAATGAAAATGGTTGGAAGATGTAGAATGACTTAGAAATTCTTTGAAAGAGGATTATTATGATTGATTTAATATTAAGCAGATTAAGAGCCAAGAAGATTTGGATAATAGAAGTAGTAGGATACTAACATTTAATTCAACTGAGTTAGATAAATTATGAGAATTGCATTCAATAGTTGTTCCAAGAAATATTATGATTGCGTGAAGTAAGTGAGCAATAATTGATGCTACAAGTGATGCAAGTAAATGACATTTACAACCTTATGATTTGACAAAACCTTTACAGGATTGTATAGCAGCATTGAATTCTAATTGATTGTATTGTTATAATGGTTCTGGAGAAATATATATGATTTCAAAATCGTGAATAGTTCCTCTACAGACTGATGATTGAAATTTCCGTTCATGAATTGGATGACTTTGAACGTTTAGTAGTAAGAATTTGTATGTATTCCAGTCAAATGTTTCAAGTCTGTGAAATATGTTGTTGACCAGGTATCAGACAAGTGATGGAACATATGCTAATTTCAAATGAGGGTCATCTTATTCTGTTGCAGCGTCTGGAGTAGATTTTGGAACGTTCTCAAGCTTTGCTATTGATGGAAATTTCTTTGGATGGGCTGATGGAAATCTTTATTTGTTCTGGAGAGATGATTTAGCATGAACAACATTGAATTATCGTAAGATTGATATAAAGTGATGAAATCCATTGACAGATTCTTATTCAAGTCATGTAAAGGTGATTACATATAAAGATACAAGATATGTATATACATATGATAAAGATCAGAAGTTGTTTACTGTGTATAATACAGAGAAGAATAAGATGAATGATGTTAATAAAAAGTGATATCAATTGGTATATATGTTTAGTCTAAAATTTGATATGGAGTGAGTAGATGTATATGATGTGGATGTTTCTAGTGCGTCAGGAGATAGACCAGAGTTGTATGTTCTTACTTCGCAGTGAGTGAACAAGATAGCTCTGTATGAATATATAGAAACTATGGGTTAGAATTTGATTTATAAATAGAGAGCTGGTTAGGGTAGTCTAATCAGCTTTTTTTGTTTGAATTGATAATTCCTTGAAATCTAATGATGAATGCGTACTATTCAGACTGTGTTTTTTACAGCTTTTATAAATAATTTATGAAAAATATTTCATCTCAAGAGTTACGTGAACTTCGAAATAAATTTCGAGAATCAAAGCAACATAAATATATTCCTGAAGCATCATTAATTGCTTCGTGAAAGGAATCTACTGCGCTTTTTAATGTAGCATGAATGCAGCAACTTATTCCATATTTAATGTGAAAAGCTCATCCATTAGGGAAAAGAGTTTTTAATATCCAGAAATGTGTACGCACAGTAGATATCGCTGAAGTTTGAGATGCTTCTCATCTAACGTTCTTTGAAATGATGGGAAACTGGTCATTAGGGGATTATTTCAAAGATGAAGCTGTAACTTGGTCTCGAGAATTCTTAACTTCTCCTGATTATTTATGATTAGACCCTAGAAAGTTAGCTGTAACTGTTTTTGCATGAGATGAAAGTGCTCCAAGAGATGATACTACTGCAAATAAATGGCAAGAAGTCTGACTTCCTGCAGACAGGATTTCTTACCTTCCTGCTGATAATAACCGATGGTCTCCTGGACCTGTTGGACCATGTGGACCAGATACTGAAATATTTTACCGAGTTGGAGAATCAGAATATCCAACCGAATGAAGCAATGTGTGAAACGATGAGGACAATTGGATGGAAATTTGGAATAACGTTTTTATGGAATTTTATCGTGACGAAAGCTGAACCCTTTCGAAGTTAAACAATCACAATGTAGATACATGAATGTGATTTGAGAGAATGTGCTGCGTAATGCAACAGAAAGAATCAGTCTATGATACTGACGTATTTTCAGCATCTCTAAAAAAGTTGGAAGAACTGACTGGAATTTTATATTTTCAGCAAACTAGAAGATTCAGAATTATTGCTGATCATGCTAGAACTGCATTTATGTTAATCAATGACTGATTAATTCCATCAAATATCGCAGCATGATACGTGCTTAGAATGATTATCAGAAGAATGACATACAACATAATGTTACTCAAGGAAACTGATTTGAACTGATACCAAAAAATCTGCACTGAATTATTATCTACTTTCAGAGGATTACGTGAATTTGATGAAAGTGAAATTATTCGTGTAATTATGGAAGAAATCAAAACATTCTTGAAAACAATCCAAAACGGTAAAACTATCCTTGAAGAAATGATAGAAAAGGAGAAGAATAATCAGAATAAGTCTCTTTCATGAAAAGATGTTTTCAAGCTATACGATACTTATTGATTCCCTCTAGAATTGACTAGAGAAATCGCTGCAGAAAACTGACTAGAAATCAACGAAAAAGAATACGAAGAAGCTGTGAATACTGCGAAAGAAAATTCTCGCCAAGCAACCAAAGAAATGTTCAAAAAATGAATAGATTGGTCAAAATATCTTGAATGAATTCCTCAAACAAAGTTTATCTGATATAAAGAATTCGAAACCTCTGATGTGAAATTACTCAAAGATTTTGATGTAAATGGACAAAGAGTTTTGATTTTCGATAAAACTCCATTCTATCCTGAAATGTGAGGTCAAATGTGAGATAAAGGAACTATCGAATTAGATGATTGAAGTAAAGTTAAAGTAATTAATGTTCAGACTTTCGCTGGGGTTATATTACATATTGTGGAGTAATAATATATTTTTTATTATATGAAAATTCATTGTTAAGTTTTTTTAACGTATTTTTTATGGTTTTAATTAGAATTTAGTATAATTAGGATAAAGTCTTACCCAAACTTTACCGATTAAATAATTATTTGGTACAATGTAATTGGCTCACTCGTAGCATTGGATTCAGAAACAGCATAGTGAGTCTGTAGTTCTTCATCTATTATCTCACATAACGAAGTATCATCATTCTACTTTAAATTCATTTTTTCAGCAAGTAGCGACTGTTTTTACGTCTTCAGAAAGGTAAGGTTCTGGAAGTATTTCACAATTGTTTCATTCAGAATCTTTAACTAAAGATCAATCAGGAATATTTTCTGAACAAATGTATACATTATCATTTTCGAATAAAACAGTTTCTCAAGGAAGACCTATAATCCTTTTGATATATGGAGAAGTCTTTCAAGGAGCTACGAATACTATAACGTCTCATCTTTCAAAATTACCGAAACGTTGTGTTATTTTTTCTACAATAATCCAATCTTTTTGGTAGAAATTTGGGACCATGCTAGATCCAATGACAGTATAAGGAGTGGCTATGAATAGTCTGATAAATAAAACGATTCAGAAGACTAAAATTAGAAATACGAGTAAGTCGAAGACTTCAGCCCAGAATTTTGCATGTTTTCTCCAAAAGGTTGATTTCATTATTTATATTATACTATAAGAATTAAATTTTTGGTAATTTGTACTATATATTGATTAATAATTAGTTTTCACTAGAGAGAATTATAATGGATTTATAAAAAAAAACAAGTTAAAAAAAGGAAAAATATTGATAATAACATATTATAAATTTTTTGGAATGTTGTGTCAATAAGAAAAAAATACCTTAAAAGATATTTTATTATTTTTTTTTGCATTTTTTTGAATGTGGATTATAATTATGTGTTATTTATATTTATTATTTTATATAAATATGGAAGAAAAACAGCCACTTATTACTATTAAGGAGTTGACTCGATGATATCCAGATTCTAAAACTCCGTTGTTTAATAAATTGAATTTTGAGTTATGTAAAGGAGATTTTACAGTAATCGTTGGAAGGTCTGGAGTTGGGAAATCTACTATTGTAAAATTTTTGATTGGACAGATAAAACCTGCAAAAAGGGCAGTATATTATAAAATGGATGATATGGCTCATTTTAGTGATTCAGAAGTTCAAAAATATAGAAAGAAAATCTGAATTGTTTTTCAGGATGATAAATTAATTAAGTCTCTTTCAGTAAAAGATAATATTGTATATCCTCTTAGATTGGAGAATATGGACGATACTACGATTCAATCAAAATATAGAAATATTTCTACAAAATTGCATATAGAAAATTTAAATAGGTTGGATTGTAGAGCTATTTCTGGATGAGAAAAACAAAAAGTGGCAATCGCTAGAGCAATGATTAATGATCCAGAATTTATTATTGCGGATGAACCTACAGGAAATCTAGATTGGGAATATACACAGGAAATTGGAGATTTATTAGTGGAAGCTAATAATATGTGAAATACAATTTTATTAATTACTCATGATATTCATTTGTTAAATTATATAAAAACAAAAGTAAAGGTAAAAGTTTTTAAAATGTGAAATTAAGGTTAATAATTAGAATTTTATTGCTATTTATTGCAATATTCATGGCTCCTAGAAAAAAATCTTACGAAATAGAAAAGAAAGAGTTGTATGAAGAGATTTCCGCACATTGTGATAATCTTCATATTGCGAGGTATTTAAAGAATGAGGCAAAGACTGCTCTTAAATATTTTCATGTTCATAAACTCTCAAATATTAAAAAGAATCTGAATGAATTTTTGGATTATCTTCTTTTCCTAAATAATGAGAATTGTAGTAGAATTGAGTGATTTACTTCATGAAAAGAATCTAGAAGGGAGTTAAATAATTCTTTGTCGTACTTTTATAATGCTGAAAATATTCAAGATAGTGATTTATCGCAAATTCAAGAGAAAATAGAAACAAATTCTTTTGAAACGATAACATTGATTCAGAGTTTGAAATGATGTTTAATCTTAACAATTGATGAGTTTTGTAATGCGTCTCCTACCAGAATGGATATTATGCGTTATGACTTAGATAAAAAGAAAAATAGAGAGATTTCAAAATAAATATAATAATTAAAATGTTCCCCATCTTTGTGGTTGGGGATTTTTTTTGATTAGAGTGGATTTTTTATGAATCTATCATCTAAAATTTTGAGAATTTTGTTAAGTTGAAAACCATTCGTTATCAAAAAATACACAAATATCAATAAAGTAAATATTTAAAAAGTCATATTTTTATAATGTAAGAGGATTGAGTATCAGAATGGTTAAAATTTTTGCAATTTTTTAATTTTGCGAGTATAATTATATCGTCAAACAAAAAATTAATTTTATTTCTTTCTTTGTAAAACTATGGAATCATCAAATTCATCTAAATTAAGTGAAAAGCTTGTTCAAACTATGGAAAAGATTAATGAAACATGTAATGCTTTAATTTCAGCGTTAGAGGTAAATGCTCAAGCAGTCTGAGAGTATGGTGGGGGAGTAGCTCATAAAATTAATTCAGAATATGTAGATATTCTCATTAAAAATATTTTAAAAATTAAATATCACTTGTTTCGTATGCAAAAGGAGTTAAATAATGGATTAATTACTTCGCAGGATGAATTAAAATATATTGTTGGGGGATTATTAGATACTATGGATGCAATTGATACAGTTTGTGCAAATGATGGATATCTTAGAAATCAGTTTTCATTTGCTACTGATGAATTAAAAGATTTGATTACAAAAATGCTAGATGAAATCAATATCTCAATAGCTGCTTAAAATGTCTTCGTACAAATATGGAATGAAATAAAAAGTCGTATAAGTCTGATTGGTATTTCCAGTCAGATTTTTTCTTCTTAAAAAGGATTAAAAATTTTGACAAATGTAGTGATTTTGATTATACTAAGATGATTTAGAATTTAACTATATTATGAATATAGAAAATTTGGATAAGAAGGAAACTCAGTGAAAAACTAAATGTCAGATATTTTCTGATAGAATTTCTGATGAAATTTGAAAAATTATAGAAAATCCGGATGAAAATTTAACTCAGAGATTAAATGGGACTTTTAGTAAAGTATTCAGATTAGTATCAAAGAATGATCTTAGTAATCCTAATATTCAGAAGGAAATCTTTGAGCAGATATTATCATTTTTAAATAATATTTTTTGAAAGATTGAAATTAAGAAATTTTATAATAATATACCGAAAACCGATATTAAAAAATATTGAAAAAAAACTTTGTGAGAACAATTTATCCATAATATTTACTGAAAGCAACGAAAACTGTTTTATAGGGATGAAATTGGATGATGAAGTTGTTCTTATTGGACTATTTTATTTAAACATTTTTTTGAAGAATTGGAAAAAAGGTGAATGAGTTTAACGAGTGAAATATTTTTTTATCCAAGTGATGATATAAGTGGATGACGATGACATTCTTGAGTTATAGTTTCATTTCAATGAAAAAATTATTTAGCGGATTTTTGATGATTTAATCAAAATAATGAAATAATTGAAAGTATTGATAACCTAAATAAAATATATGGTATTAACAATTTTGATAGTTTCAAAAGTGATGCAATTGATAGGTATTATAAAACTAAAAAAAAAGACAAAAATAAGTCTAAATGACCTTTATTTTTCCATGATATCTGAACTTTTACAGAAAGACGATCAAAAAGGAGACGAAAAAATGCTACTATTGAATTTGTTCCAAAATTGGATTGAAAACATTCAAAGGATGTTAAATTTGAATTTCAACCAGATAAAGTATATTTAACTATTGATGGTGTTCAGCATTTGTTTATTTACAAGAAAGATAAAAAACCATCATTAGAAATATCAGATGAGAGATTTTTTGATTATTTTATATCTCATATACAGCATTCACAGACAACGGATAAATCTACTAAACAGATAATTAGAACAAAATGAGAAAAAACTCTTTTCACCGAGTATTTAAATTTGATTCGTGAAAAAATAAATATACAAAAATTGCGTAAAATTTACGAAAACTAGTTTTTAATATATTCAACGTGATTAACCAATTATATCTTTTCACATGTATTCCTGTAAACAAGCAGGAATTTTTATTTTTCCATCTGCAGTCTGATTACATTCGATAAGTGAAATCAAAATTCTAGGTGAAGCTACAACAGTATTATTTAAAGTATAACAATATTTGATAGTTCAATCTTCCCCGCGGTAACGTAAATTTAGTCTTCTAGCTTGAAAATCTAAGAATGAAGTAGCTGAATGAGTTTCTCCGTAACTATCTCTAGATGGCATCCAGCATTCTATATCATGTGAATTGTATTTTCATAATGCTAAATCTCCAGAACATAATTGTAACAAGCGATATGGCAATCATAAATCTTCTACCACTTCCATTGAATTTTCTAGAATATAATCATGGAATTGATCTGACATTTTCACGTCTGCTGGAAGAATGATTACTTGTTCAACTTTCATAAACTGGTGAAGTCTGTATAGACCTGAAGTATCTTTTCAATAAGTTCAAGCCTCACGACGATAACATGGACTCATCCCAACCATCTTTTTAGGTAAATCTACTTCATTCAATATTTCTCAACTATAATATGAAGTTAGAGGAATTTCAGCAGTTGCAATCAACCATTGGTCATCTCTTTCGAGCCAATAAGCATCTTCCTCTCCTCATGGGAAATATCCTGTTCAAACTAAACATTCTGGATTTACCATATTAGGTACTTGAAAAGGAGTAAATCCTTTCTTTACCATTTTTTTGAGAGCATGTTGAAGAATTGCTTGTTCAAGTAGCATTCCATCATTTTTGAGAAAATATGAACGTGCTCAAGCTAATTTTACTCATCTTTCTACGTCAACCATATCATGTTTTTTCATCAATGCCATATGGTCTTGAACTGGAAAATCGAATTGAGGAATTTCTCCAACTCTTTTCACTTCTACATTTTCACTATCATCTTTTCACTCTGGTACGTTTGGAGAGATAAAATTAGGCATTTTTAGTTGATATCATTTCAATTCTTCTTGTAGGGTAGTTTGTTGATTTTCCAATTTTTGAATCTGACTTTTTAAAGCTTTTGCTCATTCATAATCCTGCTGAGATGCTAAAGTTTTCTGTTGAAATTTTAAATCATCAACCTTTTGTTGGATGGTTTTTCTTTCATCATCTTTCGCCAAAATCGTTTCTACATCACAGTCGCTGTGTCTTTTAGCGAGGGCTTGTTTATATTCATCTAAATTATCACGGACTTTTTTTAAATCAAGCATTTTAAATTTTTACGAATAAAACGGATATATTTTATTATTTTACTAATTCATATGTTTCTTCAGCAATCATTAATTCTTCATTTGTAGGAATTACATATACTGGTATCTTTGAATTATCTGCAGATATTTCTCTAAATTCTCATCTGAAATCATTTTTATTTTCATCGATTTTTACTCCAAGTGAGGCAATTTTTTCGCATATCATTTTACGAGTACTAATACTATTTTCTCCTACTCATGCGGTCATGACTATTGCATCAGCTCAATCTAGCATATTATTGTACATAGCAATGTAATTCGCTATTTTTTGAACATACATATTTTGAGTCAGTTTTGCTCTTTCGTTTCCTTCTTTGATAGCATCTTCGATATCTCTAGAATCTGAGGAAATTCAGCTTATTCATAATAGTCCACTATTTTTATTTAATTCTTTAGTAGCTTCATTGATAGTAATTCATTTTTTTTCGCAAATATATTCAAGTATGCTTGGATCAATATCTCATGAGCGAGAACCCATCATAATTCCTGGTAATGGAGTGAATCCCATTGAAGTTTCAATTACTTTTCCGGCATCAATGGCTGTGATACTACCACCATTCCCAATATGGCAAGTAATAACTTTGAGTTTATCGTTATTTAAATGTTTGCAAATTTCTTGGTAAACATACTTATGGCTAGTTCCATGGAATCCATATCTTCTTACTCCATATTTTTCATACCATTCATAAGGAACTGGGTATAAGAAATGTTCTGGGTCCATTGATTGGTGGAAAGCTGTATCAAAAACAACTACGTTTGGTACGTTTGGTAAAACTTGTTGAACAGCTTCTATTCATGTGATATTTGCTGGATTGTGTAGGGGAGCTAGAGGAATTAAATCTTTCAAAGTTTGCATAATTTCTGGAGTTACAAGTGCAGATTCGTGAAATTTTTCTCATCAATGAACCATTCTATGTCCAACTACACCGATTTCGTCTAATGATTTGATGGCTCCATTTTCAGGAGAAACTAATATATCTAGAATTTTTTTGAGGGCTTCTCAATGATTGGCTAAACTTCTGGGGAACTCAGATTTATTTCAGTTTTTATCTTTGTGTGTGATATTGGATCATTCTATACCGATTCTTTCGGCTAATCATTTAGCTTCAACTGAAAAATCATTATCAACGTCAAAAAGTTGATATTTCAATGAAGAACTTCCAGCATTTAATACAAGGATTTTCATTTTTGAAATTTTCATAAAATAAAAAACTGATTTATATACTTTTGTAGTATAAAAAAAATATTAGAGATTTCAATTGATTTGAGAAATATTATCCATCATTAGATACTTTTCCAAAACTTTTAATGTTGCACGAGTATCTCACATTGCTCTGTGAGCTCTTTCATTAGTGATTCAAAAATATTCACATATTGTTCAGAGTTTTTTGTTTGGTAGTTCTGGAAGTAATCTTCTGGCGATTTTTAGTGTGCAGAGAGTTTCATTTCCGAGATATGTTCATAGACATTGATAATGGTAATAATTCAAAAATCTGAAGTCAAAACTTACATTATGTCCGACTATTATATCATTTCCCAAAAATTCAGAAAAATTTGGCATAACTTCGTTAATTGTTGGTGCGTCGGCAACCATTTCATTTGTAATTCATGTGAGCCTAACTATTCAATTTGGAATGTGTCTTTCAGGGTTTATTAGAGTTTGAAATTCACCTAAAATTTTTCAGTTTTTGCATTTGATTGCTGCAATTTCAGTAATTCATTCTCTGTATGGTATTAATCATGTAGTTTCTAAATCTAGTACTACATATTCAGAATCTTTTAAAATTTCAAGCATTATATTAGTTAGATGGTTTAAACATTCATGAGCGAGTTTGTGGTTGATTTGAGTTGTTGTTTACTGTTTGGTGGGAATAATACTGTTGGGGTGTTATGTGGCTTTGGCTTTTCTCAGTTTTTAGTTTTTCTAGGTATGCTTTTTTGATTTCGTTAGAGTTAAGGATTGATTTATTCTGAGATTCTAATATTGAAATGAGCTGTTTTTTGTCGTTTCGTTTACGTTTTCCGAAATTTGTTAGCTGAACTTGTTCGTGTCATTTCCCACATGATACAACTAAATCTCATTCTTTGGCTATTTCTGTGGCTAATTTTAGTGCGTAGTTTCTTTCAGGTACTACAAATACTTTCTTTTTGGCAGGATATCATTTTTCTTGTATAGATTTTGTAAGTTGATTAAGTACACTAAGTCTGTTTTCAGTATCAGGGTCATCATCTGTAAATATTACAACGTCTGAATATCTAACAGCGATATCTCACATGATTGGACGTTTTTCTTTATCACGATTTCATGGAGCTCCACAAATTGTGATTAATCTTCAGTTTCATTTTGTATTAGAAGCAAAAGTCAGAGTTTTTTCTAATCAATCAGGCGTGTGAGCAAAATCGACGAAGAATTTAATTCATTTTATATAGACGGGATCCATTCTTCAAGGTACTCATTGGAAACCTTCGATAGATTTTAGCATGGGTTCTATTTCTAGTCATAATTGAACTCATACTGAGATTGCTCACAGAATATTACAAATATTGTAGGATCAGATTAATTGGGTAACTCCTGAAAATTTTTGTCAAAGATATGAAAATTCAAAATAAGTTCATTCGGCAGCTTCTTCAATTTTTGTAGCTTTGATTACGGCAGAGTTGTATATTCAATATGAAATTTTTTGATCAAATGCCATTTCTTCAAACCATTTCTTACCCATTCTATCATCGACACAAAATGCTGCATATTTTTTATCTCTTCAATTACTCAATACGTATCTGAAAAGTTTTTTCTTTGCTTGAGCGTAGTTATCCATTGTTTTGTGATAATCAAGATGGTCTTGGGTTATATTTGTAAGTACAGCAAAGTCAAATTTAATTCAATTAAATCTTTCTTGATCTAGTCATTGAGAACTTGTTTCTAAAACTGCGATTTTGCATCATGAATTTTTTGCTGTGGCTAACGTTTGTTGTAAATCAAAACAGTCTAATGAAGTCATTTTTTTGGTATTTTCCATTTCTTGATTTCAGATTTTTATATTTGCAGTACTAATAGCTACAGTAGGAGCAACATTTTCGTTTAATATTTTATGAAGTAGGTTTACAACTGTTGTTTTTCAGTTGGTTCATGTGACTCAAATAACGAAAAAATCTTTTGATGGGTTTTCATACAAAAAATCAGCTAATCGTGCACGTCATTTTTTGTAGTATTGGTAAAAAATACTGTCTTTTAATACCATATATATTTTGTCGTAGCAGATGAGCTTTTTTATAAATTTTTTCATTATTTTAAAGGGATTATAAATAATTAGTTTATGTAGTCGGCGATTTCTGAAATTTTGATTCTTTTCTGTTCCATCGTATCTCTGTCTCTAATAGTTACAGTTTCTCAGTCTTCACAGCTTTGTTGGTCAACAGTGATGCAGAAAGGAGTTCAAATTTCATCTTGTCTTCTATATCTCTTTCCGATAGCTCCATTGTCATCATATTCACAGAAATAATCTTTTGATAAATCGTGGAAGATCTTTTCAGCGATTTCTACCTGTTTTTCATCTTTTTTTACCAAGGGTAAAATAGCAAATTTGATTGGAGCGATATTTTTGTGGAAATGAGCAACAGTTCTAGTTTCTTTTTCTCAATTTCCATTTGTATATTCTTCCTCATCATAGGCATCAATCATGGCTGTTAATACAGCTCTTGTTAGTCCCCAAGATGGTTCTATACAATGAGGAACATATCTTGCTCCGGTCATTGGATCAGTATATTGCATATCTCTTCAACTGAATTTCATGTGTTGCTGTAAATCGTAATCAGTTCTATATGCGATTCATTGTAATTCTCACCATCCCCATGGGAATAAATATTCAACGTCCCAAGTTCACTTTGAATAGAATGCTAATTCTTTTGGATCATGTTCACGGAAACGTAGTTTATCTTTATTGATTCAGATTTTTTCAATCCACCATGCTTCACAAGTGTCTTTCCAATTCTGTAGCCATTCTAATCATTTCTTTTCATCATTTTCACAGAAAAACTCGATTTCCATTTGTTCGAATTCACGTACACGGAATAAGAAGTTTCCTGGAGTGATTTCATTTCTGAATGATTTTCCTACTTGGGCTACTCAGAAAGGAATTCTCATTCTAGTAGTATCTAGGATATTTTTGAAGTTCACGAAAATTCATTGAGCAGTTTCTGGACGTAAGTAGATATCTTTTCATTCTCAGTCGATTACTCATTGCTGAGTTTTGAACATTAGATTGAATTTCTTTGGCTCGGTCCAATCACAGCTTCCACATTTAGGACATTTTACTTTAAATTCTGATAAAAAAGCTGTTTGTTGGTCAAATGTCCAAGCCTCTGGAGTCAAAGAATCAGCTCAGATTTTATCTTTTATCTCATCTAGTGTTAATTTATTTTTAGCGATATGGTCTTCGATTAGTTTATCGGCTCTATCTCTGTATTTACATTTACGACAGTCAACTAGAGGATCTGAAAATGACGAAACGTGTCCTGAAGCTTCCCAAACTTTTGGATTCATGAGAATCGAAGCATCTAGTCCTACCATATCTTGGCGTTCTTGAACAAAATGTTTCCACCAAGCATCTAAAATATTTTTGCGTAATTGTGCACCATAAGGCCCTAAATCCCAAGCATTAGCTAGTCAACCGTAAATATCTGATCATGGAAATGCAAAAGCTCTTCTTTTGGCCCATGCAACAATAGAATCTAAAGAATAAGTCATAATTATAATTAAAAAATTATTAAAAGTCTGATTTATTTTATACTTTTTAAACTCTTAAAGTCAAAGGAAAGTATAATTTTCATGTGATTTAAATAATATTTTTTATGATAAAAAAACTAGCGATTATTCGCTAGTTTAATTATTCTTGTCTCTTTTTTACATGCTTCCTAGATTTACAACTTTACCATCTTTAGTTAAGAACGCCGCGAATCATTTATTCAAGAAATAATAGATATCATTGATATAACCAACTCTAGCATCATCGAAATCTCGGTAATAATAAGAATTTTCTTTATCATTGTCTGCAAAGTTTTGGGATATGAATTCTTTAATCAATGCTGTAGATGTTTTAATGGATAATCACTTTAATCCCACAAATTCATCGTATTTAGAATTCCAATTATTATCATTAGTTCATTTTTCAATTAGTGTTCTAATAGTCATTGGTAGGATTAATTCTTGGTTATTAGATCTTCGTACAAATACTCTTGGATTATAAAGGGCAGGGGATTCACTTGAATCTCCAGTAAATTCATAAGAAGCAATTACTGAAACTGCTATATTTTCTGGATTGACTTTTTTGAGACAGTCTTCGTATAATCTCTGTTCTTCGTTGCATCTTTTTCCATCAGTTGCTTTTGTACATGAGTCAGTTAATTCAGCCTTTACATTCTTTGTGATTAAGGAACTACATTTTGTTTCGGCAGTTTCGTGTCAATTATAATCAATCTTATATAAATCAACTTTTACGTTATCTTGTTTTAATCCACCATATCAGTTATCAGTGGTGGAATATCAGAGTCAGATTAAGTATTGAACTCAATTCTTAGCATCTGAATATGGATGTAAATATGTAGAATATCCAGGAATTTTTAATTCTCAAATGATTTTTGGTTTGCTAGGATTTTCCATATCAACTACGAATAGAGGATCTATACTTTGATATGTAACTAAATATAATTTATCTCCAATATAACGTGAAGATTTGAAATTTTCACCTGGTTCGATATTCAAAAGACTTCATTTTAATTTCAGATTTTTATCAAGGATTGATAGGTGAGTGGCGTTTTCATCATACCATGTAGTAGTTAAAATCCTGAAATTTCATTCATCGTCTTCATCCATTGAATATTGATTTAAAGGAGATCATGGGATGATAGTTGAATCTTGGTATTGTACAGATTTTCAGAGATTAAATTTGTGAACTAAAGTATTTTCGTCTCTGTAATATCGTGAAGAGTAGCATCCACGTAAAGAACATTTAATTGGATTTGAAAAATATATAGGAGCAGGCAAATATAAAGACGTTTGACTCATATGTATTTCGTTTACGTTCCCAAACACTAGATTTTGCTTAGGTGTAGCATCCAAATCACTCAAAGAAATCTGAGAAATCAATGTGAAATTAGGGTAAGTATCAGTTTCTTTCATAGTATCTTCGGATGGTAATAGGTAGAAAATACTTTCACAAGATACAGTGCTTACCTTTTTATCATAAGTCTTTTTTGTGTCTGAACTTTTTTTCAAAACGATATCAGTTAATTTTGGTTGCATGTTCTTAAATAGAATAGGTTCATCTCTCCATGCGATATCGTACCAATTTAGATTGATAGAGGAAATTAGATAAAGTTGGTCATTAATCATTCTAGCATCTTGGAAATATCCATAGACTTCAGTCAGTTTTTCTAATTTTAAATTTTCTAAGTCGCTGATATCGTATATAATTACTATTGTGCGATTTGATCAAAGAATTGAGTCAGATTTTCCAGCGTAACGAGAACCTAGAATAACTAATTTATCTCAGTTTAAGAATAGTTGAATATTGTTTAAACTATCTGGAATGTTGATTTTTGCTACAATCTCTGCATCTGATAGGTCTTTTTCAGTTGGAGCTTTGATTATGGATATGTATTGATCGTTGTAATCAACTTCCGAATAGTAGAAAAGATATTTACCGTTAGATTTTAGGAGTTCTGGTTCATCTACTCAGACTTTTTGGATGTTTGTAGTGGAATAGTCTGAAATTGTTCACATATCTGCCGATAGTGATTGAGATGCTTCTCACCTTACAGCCACAGAATCAGCAGATTTTGCTACTCAATTAGTCATTGCTGTTGGAGCTTCAAAAGCTATAGATTCATCAACCAATGCATAAGTATCATAATAATATCCATAATTATAATTCCTTTTTGGATGTAGTTTTCTATAAGTTTCTAAAAATCCACTCATTACTTTTTCCATAGATTCACAAGAATTTACTTTGGTGAATTTGATTTTTTCGTTCAAATCTTGAGCTTTTTGAATCATTTCTTGTTCAGATTTTTTATTAAGTTCATCTTCAATCTGTGTATCAATACTAACAGCATATACATTAGCGAATCATATACTAAGTATACCTAATGCAGAAAATAAAATTCATTTCTTTAGCATGTTTATTTATGTGTATAAAATAAAAACTATACTATATTATATGAATAAACGAAATATTTTCAAATATTGTGACATGAATTTTTATGATTTATATATTTGTGATATTATGAAAGCTGATTATTCAGCATAAAGACTTGAATTTTTTGGTCAATTTTTTATAAAAATTTTAACTAAATTT
>CAMJDC010000021.1 GCA_946404285.1 uncultured bacterium
TTGAATTCTATGAATTACAAGATGTAGTAGAAAAACCAGAAGAAAAGAAAGCTGAATAGGTTCTCCACCTTATCACAATTGTAGATGAGATATGATAGATACCACACATTGAATAAATTTCTTGCATTACATAAAATAATTAATAGAAATTTGTATTAGTATTTATTTTTTCATTTATCTAATGGATAACTACAGAGCAATTCAAATATCTATTGATAATCTAAAAAAAATAATAATTATTGGATAAGAAAATGTGATGAAAGAATGGCTGAAATGAAAGTTCTTTGAAAGGCTACTGATATGTTTTATGAAGAATTAAAACAATATTTTGAATTTATAAACAAAGATCTTGGAGATATCGATAATTTTGCACTTAATTTGAAAGATTCCAATATAAATATAAAATTTGACAATCTATGAATTAATGACAACAATCCAAAAATTGATTATAAAGAAAAAACTAATTCTAATGAAGAGCTGCCTCCGAAAATAGGCCCAATAGAATGAAATTATAGCATTTTGTCGGATTTTTTATGAGAAGAATGAGATTTTTTTGATGAAGATTGATATGCTGATGATTGATTTAAGCCCATTGTGATTTGACAATATGAATGAGATTATCTTTTTGCTGATGTAGATCGCCAATGATATAATAGAAAATGATATCATCGAAAAACATGATATGATAGAGAATGATTTAACCAAAGATGATTTAATCAAAAAAGAATACATAAAAAAACATGAACGAAATACAATGAATTTTGATTTGATGCAAGTTGATTACATAAAGAAACATGAACATTTTATGATGAAAATTGATACGATATAGACTGATTTGATTTACATGGATATGATAAAAATTGATATAACCAATGGTGAAGAAAAGAATGATAAAAGCAAATTAAAAATTTCCGTTCAAATTGAATTGGAGTGAGATGAAAGAGAAAATTCCTGATTTTTTCATTTTTTAATCAAAAATATTAAATACTAAAATCAGTTAATTCAAAATACAACTTGAATTTTTTAACCGTTTACCTATCATAAACCTAAAGTTTAAGTATTTTATTTTTCAGTAAATAAATTAATGAAACACTCTCTAAAAAAAGGAAAAGCTTCTAATTACGAAGTTGAAATTATCTTTACTCCAGAAGACCAATCAAAAGAGAAACAACACGTTCTCCTTACTTTCCAGAAAGATATGGAAAAACCTGGATACAGAAAAGGACATGTGCCTCTAGATATAGTTGAAAAAAATGTTGATCCTCAATATTTTGAAATGGCCGTAACTGAGCATATTATAAATCATGCTTTACAGCACATTTTGGCAGAAAATTCTGATATTAAATTCATAGGAGAACCTTATGGATACAATCAGAATAAAAAGGATGATGAAACTACTGTAACAATTTTCTTGGATGTTTATCCAGAAGTGGAAATCAAAAAAGACGATTGGAAAAAAGAAGCTATCAAACCTATTTCTACAAAAGTAGAAGAAAAAGAGATAGAAGAAGCTCTTCATAATTTAAAGAAAAATTATGCTGATTATCAAGATACTGATGTATTAGAAAAAGATACAGTTTCAAAAATCTGATTAAATTTCGTAGATAAGAAAGGTGAAACTTTGGAAAAATGAACAAGCTATATCGGAGAACCAGAATTTAATGAAGATCCTTTCTGGGAGAAAACTTTCGTTGGAAAGAAAAAAGGAGATGTAATTGATATCAAATACGATGAAAAGAAATTGCCTATCGTATTACACGTAAAAGATAAAGATAATAAACCTGAAACTCTTAAAGTTACAATCTCTGATGTTAAGAAACAAATCCTTCCAGAATTTACTCCAGAAACTATTGAAAAGTTATTCTGAAAACAAAGCGAGGTAAAAGATGAAAAACAGCTTAGAGAATATATTAAAAATCAATTAGCAGTTCAAAAAGAACAAAATGAACTTATCAAAGGAGTAGAGGAGTATGTAAGTAAAATTAGAGAGAAATTTATGTCAGTTATTATCCCAAAAACTATGATTGACGAGGAATTTAAATCAAGAGTTCATTCACTAGAACACCGTTTTGGTTCAAAAGAAAAGGTTCAAGAATATATGAAATCCATGACAGAGGAACAAGCTAAAGATTTCGTTGATAGCATCCAAAAAGCTTCAGCTGAAAGTTTAGAGAAATTCTTTATCTTAAATAAAGTAGCTGAATTATTAGGAATTGATTTAGATTGGGAGAATGGAGCTCAAAACTTTGGAGTAGAAAGAAGAATTTATGAATATTTCAATCCAACTGATAAAAAAGAAGAAAAGAAAACTGCTAAAGCTGAGAAGAAAGAAACTAAAAAAGAAGAAAAAGCTGAAAAAAAGAGCAAGAAATAATTTAATTTCAAAATAAAAAATCCACAATCTTAGTTGTGGATTTTTTATATAATAATATTAATTAAATCATTCAAAAAATTCTCAATCAATTTCTTTAATCTCATAGACATCCCTTGTCTGAACTCAAACATTATATTGGAACATTAAATCAACTAATTTTTGTCAATCAATAAGAATTATACTATGTCAGCTTTTCATAGCATCATCAGCATTTTTTCTTGCATGGTCAGAAAAAATAGACGTTGTAAAGAATATTCATCTTTTAACTCATTTTGTTCAAAGCGCTCAAACGAAATCAGCAATAGCTTTTCAATTAACTTTATTATCCTTTCAATATCTTTTTGCTTGAATATAAATTTTATCAAATCACAACGAATCTCAAGTTAAAATTCAATCAATTCATTCATCATTAGATTTTTGTGTTACCGTACATTTTCAATATCACATCTTTTCACATAATGTTCATACAATCTTTTCAAATATAAAAGGATCAATTTCCATTAATTTTTCCAATAACTCCTCTTTTTTTGGTTTTTCTATTTGTTCAGATGCATACTTAAACATATCTTCCGGAGACATCTCTTCTGTATTGATAGAACCTCAAGTTCAACCATCCTCTTTTTGACCATTATGAAATGTTGAAGTCATAAAGTCCATATCCTGCGTCTTTAAATATTCGTATTTTAAAGTTTTTCAAGATTTTAACCAATTTTCTCATTTCTTTGATATTTTATATTTTCATCTTTTAACTCTTTCAACAAATCTTCCAGCAAATAAATAATAATTTCATCGGTGAATACGACTAAATAACAATGGGCTTTTTGATTTTCCTGCCAACGGTTCTAAAGAATAATCCTTAAAATAATCTTCATATACTTTTTGTCTTAACTCATGCCTTGTGAGATCTCAATATTTTTTATACGTATTCAATATTGGCATAAAGCAATCTTCAAACTTTGGAAATTGAGAAGGATCTACTATCATTAGATTATATCAAAAAAATAAAACACTAAATACTGTTCTATAAATATTTACATTATTTTCAATAACTAAATATACCTATACCTTTTTCTCATTCCAAACAAGAAACAGATTGTTACAAACATTCAAAGCACTTCAGCACATGTAGTAGCCAACCAAATCCACTCGCTACCAAATAAATAAGGGATAGAAAATATCATAATTATCTGAAATACGAACATTCTCAAAAATGAAATAGTCGCCGATACCACTCAGTTATTCAATCCTGTAAAGAATGCTGATCAGAATATATTTATCCATTGTACGATATATCATATAGCATATAATCTGATTGCTTTGGTAGTAAATGCTAATAAATCAGCATCATAACTAACAAAGATTTTTGCAAGTAATCATGAAAATACTTCAGCAGATAATGTAAGTACAATCGCAGCTACAAATAAAATCTGACTACTTTTGAATAATACATTTTTCAATTCCTCAGAATTTTTTGCTCAATAATTATATCATACAATCGGAGTAACTCAGAACGAATATCATAGATACATTCCCGTGAATATAAATCATACATACATGATAATTCAGTAAGCGATTACTCAGTCATTTCCAAAGAATTTAATCAACTGATAATTGAATAATATATTGAGTAATGACATTGAAAATGTAGTTAGCATTTCACTACTTCCATTTATACAGCTCTTTAATATTGGTCTGAATTCTAATCATGTTTTTACGAATCTTAATTTAGATCTTTTCGTTAAAAAGAAATACATAAAAGGAATTACAGCTCCCAGAAATTGAGCAATCGCAGTAGCTAAAGCAGCTCATAAAATTCATAATTTAAGCCGATACATTAAAACAAAATCTAATATCATATTAGTTATTCATACGGCAATTGCTACTTTTAATCACATATCAGGTCTCTCATTTACAATGAAAAAGCTTTGAAATACATGCTGAAGCATAAAGAATACCAATGAAAGAAAGAGCACTCTACCATATATTAAACAATTCGCCAAAACATCTCAAGATGCTTTTAGCATACTCATTATTGGCTCTACAAAAATAAATCATAAAATGCTGAGTACTATTCCACAGATAATCAAAAAATAAACTAACATTGAAAAATACTTTCTAGCCAATGGTAAGTTTTTCTCTCAAAGAGTTTTAGAAATCAAAGCACTTCAACCGTTTCCAACCATAAATCCAATTGATGCAATTACCATAATCACAGGGAAAGTCAGATTTACTGCTGTAAATGCATCTTTACCTACGTAATTAGATACAAAAAATCCATCTACCACTCAGTAGATTGAATTGAAAAGCATCATAATTATCGTAGGTGCAGTGAATGTTAAAAGTTTTTTGTAATTAAAGTGTTCTGATAATTGTATTTTCATAATCGTATGTGTATATTAAATAATTAAGCCGCACCACTATAAACAATATAAATTTATTATCAAGGTTAATTAAATTTAGAATATCAAAGGTACTTACAACGATATACATTTTAAATCATAAACTAAAATTCAATTGACATTTTTTATCAAAATATTATAAACAATACACAAATTTTTAATTTTTAGATTACATTAAATAATGAACAATTTTAATATCCGTAACGAATGAGCCAATGACAATGCAGGTGAGACAAGCAACATAAATAGAGCTTCCTCAACCAAACAAACAGAAATACCAGGAAAATTAGATGAAAATAAATTATCGAACTCAAAAACACCCAATCCAGCAAATGCACCACTCAACTATATCGATAATATGTGAGAGCGAGAAGAAGCTCAAAAAAAATATGAGAAAGAAGTAGAAAAAATAGAACAAGAACTAACAACAATACTATCAGCATATGAAGACAAATGAAATGAAATTAATAAATTTAGAGAAGCAAAAATTGGACTAGAAGTTGAACTACAAAAAATCATGTGAACTATAATTAAAGAAATGAATGAAGATGACGAAATGCTCTTACAAATTTATAGGAAAATAGGATTAATTTTAGACGACTCAGAAGACGCAGGAGAAAACTGAGATAATGAAGATACGGAAGACAATAACTCCGAAACGGAAAATATTCATTGAGATGAATTAGAAAATATAGAATGAGACAATGATGATTCAGAAAACGAAAACTATGAATCAAAAAGAGTAATAATAATAACCGGTGATCAAATAAAGAAACTTCTAAAACAAGCCTGATATCCAGTATCTGACACAGAAGAATGAAAAGAATGAGAAGAATTAGATAATTGAGAAGACTGAGAAGAAGAATGAGATAATTGATGGAATCCAATTGAAATTATCAACCAATTCCTATACATTAAGGACCCAGATAATCGGGATAATTTTAAAGAAAAGTTGGAAGAAAATGAAATCTCAATTGTAAATAATTTATACGAAAGAATCAAAGAATCAGTTAATAAATATCGAATACTCATATATCAAATCAAAAATATAGAAAACAGAATATCACAGTCTGAGAAGGAATACAATGCCATAGGCAAAATCTATAACCAAAAAAAAGATGAAGGAGAAAAATTAGAAGAAAAAATGCAAAAACAAAATGAGTCTTTTTTCTTGAATTCATACTCATCTCCAAAAAAAGTATCACTAGATAGTTTTGTCTCTTCACCACTAGTAGAAAAACAAATTTCTAATATAATTGAATTAAACAAACAATGAAAACCTATTCCAAAGACCATTTTATTGTGTTGAAGTATGAATAGTTGAAAGAGCTACGCAGCAAATGTATTAGCAAAAGAATTATGACGTAAAATGTATCACATTAAATCATACGATATATTCACATGATGATTTTCTGACCCAAATGCTATGTTAGATGCGATATTTACATGAGCAATTAAGCAGAAAGAATCTTGCATTATTTTCCTCGATGAAATTGAAAGCTATACAGAATGATACGACGGAATAGCATACAAAGTATACAAAAATTTATTAGAAAATACTATAAGACACCACGTATCAAAAATAAAAGAGTCTGACTTGGATATCATAGTAATATGAGCAATATCTGACATAAAAAAAGTATGACCTAAACTATTAAAACAAGATGTATTCTCAGATCAAATCTACTTCACATGACTAGATAAGGAAAGAACAGAAAAACTATTCAATAAAATAATAGAAGAAAAAAATATAAAACTATGAAATGATGTAAACATTCACAAAATTTTTGAGGAAAAACTAAAGAATATAAACATTGACATTGAATCACTAAAGAAAATAATAACTTTCGCCTCAAACTTTCATAAGCTAAATGAACAACAAGATTCTGAAAACATTTCATTAACACAAAAAGATTTTGAAGATGCAATTAATTATTTTAACAAACACATAAGTTCTTGAAAAGTTTGATATTATCTAGATGCAACAACAATATAATATAAATTAAGTACGCATAATGAAGTCGGTAACAGTACCGACTTTTTTATTCTTATTTGATAAATATATTTAAATTAATATACTAATAATAATTTTATACAAAAAATATTTTTAATATGAAAAAAATCTGACTTTTCATCTCATTGCTAACTTGTAGCATTTTACTTACTGGATGCTTCGATAAAGAAAATACTGAAATCGTTGATGACTGTATCTTTCCAAAAGATTGTGCAGTAAATGAACCAATTGAAGAAGATTTATCTAATAAATATCTCACAGCATTCTGAACTGAACCATTTTGGAATATAGAAATCTCAGAATGAATTGCTAAATTCTCATCACCAATGTATGAAACAGATGTTACTGTTCCAGTAAATATCCGAAAAGAATGAGAAAATTACTACTTTTCATGAGAAGAACTAGAAGGGGAGTTTATCAAAAAAGACTGTTTAGACTGATGAAAATGAGATTTACATTACTACACAGTCTGAATAGCTAAATTCAGAGAATATTATTACGAATGATGTGGAGATGACGAAAAATGAATAAAACTTTCAGATGAAGACGTACCAAAAGATTGGTATCAATCACAATTAAACAATGAGAACACAGAAATATATGATAATTAACTTAAAACAATGATATAAAATATTTTAAAAATCTGACATTCAAAAAAAAGGTTATTGCGATTCCAATAGCCTTTTTCTTTAATAGTAGCACATCGTCAGAACCTCCTATGTTTTTCTATATCATTAATTCTCATCGACATCCAAACAAAGAAGAACGATGCAACAAAGAATATATTTGCCCCATAAATCAGAGCAAGATGGATATCCATTTCAGGCAAAAACAACTGAAGACCAGAATAACCCATCGCATACACCGTTAAGACCCTAATCTTTCTGAAAAGATGGGCAACAGCTCTCAAGCTATCCGACTCCTTATATACTTCGTTTGCTCCTCTATTTACATGAATAATCATCCAAATAAAGACCATAATCTCAGCGAACAAACAAAATATTTCATTGAAAGAAGTCCATGTCTGATTACAATAACCCAATAAACACACATACAAAAATGTTGCTACTGCAATAAAGGAAATACCCAAAAAGATAAACCCCTCATAAACTGCCTCAATTTTTTCCATTTATTTTTGTTTTTTACACAACAAACGATTGTTGCCATCAACCCATTCACTATAAATGAATTGAGAATAATATACAAATACGATAAAATATGTCAATGAAAAATAAACATATCTTGACTTTTGAAATATAAATCTATAAAATAGGATTGTTATTTTAACACCATAATATATAAGTAATGAATAATAAAACAATTATTGACAAAAATGATGTCATAGATTCAAGCATTGAATGAATAAACCAAGATGAACGAATAGAACTTAAAGAAACCAATAAAATAGTTAAAAAAATAAGAAAAGAAATAGAAGAAATAAACTACCAAACAAGTGATAGAATTCTTAGTGAAGTTTACTTTGGAGGTGATGGTAATATAGAAGACATTCCATTTGGATTTTAAATAACAAAACAAATATGCGAAAATTTATAAAAGACTTTTTCACCTATCCATTCCAAAAGGATAAATCAAACAATAAACGAAATCTGATGATGACCTCATTATTCAAAGATTTTCCCGCAAATTTCCGAATGAAACCAACTTTCAAGAAAATGTTAGTCGCTCCATTGTTAGTAATCTATTATATGTTTTCCGAATGAAAGAAAAAAGATAAATCAGAATAAAATAAGCATTTACCCTCTTTTTAAAGAGGGTGGCTGAAAGCCGGAAGATTTTCATAACGATGAAACAAAATCCTCAGCCTTCGGCAGATCCTTTAAAAAGGAGCAAAAGCATTTAACCAACAAATATTCAAATGAGACTCATAATCCAACAAGTTAAATCCGCAAAACTAGATATAGAAGAAAGTAACATTCACAGAGAAATCTGAAGATGAATAATAATTTACCTATGAATCCACGTCAACGACCTTGAAACATATCAAGAAAAAATAGCTAGAATTATGAAGAAATTTCCATTACTAAAACGATTAACTTGACCTGATTGAAATATCAATACATCATTACAAGATATCGATTGAGAAGTTCTTTTAATCTCAAACTTCACTCTATACGGTAGAAGTACGAAATGAACTAAATTAGATTTTGTATATTCAGCACCATACAAAAAAGCCGAAGAAATATACAACTATTTCATCGACGAAGCTAAAATCAATTGACGAAAAATTCAAACAGGAGAGTTTTGAGCCGATATGACAGTAACAAGTGTAAATGAATGACCTCTAAATTATGTGTTTGATTATTAACCATTTTTTGAGTTTATCAAACACACCAAATAACAAAATCATATGTTAAACTTCTTGAAGAATATACTAACCTCAAAAATGGGCGTCATAAGGCGCTTTATTATGTTGTCTTTGGATTAATTCTGAATCTCCACTTACATGCGAATCGTATGGTACATCATCACTAAACGAATTATCTATTAATTCTTGATCTCCACTAATATGTGAATCCAATTGTACATCATCGCTACCAGGTTCACCTAAATCAATTAATCATGCGTCATCATTATCAAATGATTGATTGTTTGTAGGTTCATTATCCTCAACGATATCAGCATCTTTAATACTAGCCTCTTTCTTAACTGATTCTCATCAGAATACCTCCATCAAATCTCATGCGAATTCTCCATTGAAGCTTTTATCAGTGGTATTACCACGTAAATCTCTCTCTATTCTACTCATCATTAACAATTAAAGAATAAAAATACAAATAAATTGTACATATAAATTATACTCATTTTTCACGATTTGTCAAGTTTTTTTTGAAACTTTTTTCAATAACCATATACTTTAAATTATCATTTTTTGGTTTTAAGAAAAAATGGGTAATATTTTTTATAAACACCACCCATTTAATAAAGCAGGTATTCCAAATAAGACAAAGCATCACAATAAGAACAGCTATGTTCAAGGACCATAAACTCCACAATATCAATAATCACAATTTGATTAGATTTAAGAACAACAACAATAGCATTAAGTTCTTTATAACGCATTATTGTTTCATCACTCAAACCCGACCACAAAAATCCTTGAACATCTTTCCACTCTCCACCATGACAAATTTTTGGAAATGGATGCTTATCTTTTGGCAATAGAACAACCAAATTAATGCCTGAGAACGTTTCATGCTTTACAACATATTCAATCCCTTTGGCAACGTCAATAGAATCAACTTCGAAAACCATAAATCCTAAATTTTGTTAATTTTATTTATTAGCCTAATTATACACAAAAAGACTGAGATAGTCAACAGAAAATTTTAAAATTATTTAATTTCACCAACTAACTTAAATTCTCCTGAATCTATGATTTTAACTTTGATAAATTCTCCAGACTCTAACTTTTTTCACTCTAATTTTCACCAAATTTGCTTCATATTATCCGTATGTCCAAACCATTCATCTCACTTTATTTCATCAATCAAAACTTTTCTTACTCATCATATTTCAGCCTTATTATTTTCTTGTGATCATTTTTTCAATAATTCATTCATTTTCTCCCAACGTTCATGCTTCACTTTAGCTGAAACATCATCTTTTAACTGTTTATAAGCAAAAGTTCATGGGCGAGGGGAGTATATTCACATATAAATCATATCAAACTTTCCAGCTTCCACCAACCTCAAACTTTCATCAAAATCTGCATCAGTTTCTCATGAGAATCAAATTATCATATCAGTAGTTATCGAAATTTTCCTCTTCAATTTCTGGATTTTCTCCACAAAATTGAAACAATCTTCTGCTTTATACCCACGAAACATTCTTTTTAAAACTTCATCAGAACCCGACTGAAATGGAATATGAATATGCGGACAAAGTTTTTCTTCATTCTCATGCAAAGCCAATAATTCATCTGAATAATATGTTGGATACGGTGAAGTATATCTCAGTCGTTCTAATCAATCTAACTTCAAAACCTCCTTCAAAATAGTCAGAAAATCTGGATGCTTATTAACAATTTGTCCAAGCAAAACTATTTCCTTTGCTCAATTTTCTAAATGAGATTTAACTTCATTCACAACTTGTTCAACTGAGAAATATCTTTCCAATCACCTAGCATAAGGCACGATACAATACGAACAGAATTGATTACATCATGTAGAAATAGGCACATAAGCCGTAGACTGATGATCAGACATATTCGCATTTTCATCAGGTATAATTCTCTCATATTCATTCAATAATTCAATATCATATTTCAATCATTCATATCAGATTTTTTCTAACATTAATGGCAAAAATCCTGTATCATCAATCCTAAAACATAATTCAAAATTAGGATAAGTTTGTTTCAAATTAAAAAACAAAGGATTAAATGCGTGATTAATAAATACCATATTTTCCAAAGAAGTTTGTTTATGATCTATCAATTCTTTAATTTCCTCATTTTCAACTCAATAAACTTTAATCTGATTTCATTCAGTCGTTCACAAGAAATTTCCACGTTTAAATTGATTTGGCGTATTCTTTTTCAAAATGTTTCTAAAATTATGCTGAACCATACACCCTGTAATCCAAATTTTCTTATCTTTTTTTACATCTTTTAGACTTCACGTAATTTTATCTTCAGCTTTTTGGCGTACAGAACAAGTATCAAATATCATAATTTCAGCATCATCTTCATTATCTACATACTCAAAACCACAGTTCGTTAAAATTGACTTAATTCTTACAGAATCAGCATAATTCATTTGGCATCATAACGTAATTATATGGAATTTCTTTCACATAAATTATATCCACAATCAATAAAAATCAGATTTTTTATAACGATTTCCTTTTTATTTTCTATTTCCAAATAAAAAAAAAGTCGTCGAAATTACTACAACATTTTTCAATATAATCACAAAACTTATAATTTCAATCCAAAAGTCTAAATAAGAAAATGCGACCGGAAAAGCCGATCGCACCTTCATGAAATGATTTCAATGGAAATACTGACGTCGCTCATCTGCCCCATAAAGCAAATGAGAGAGCTCAGAACGAAGGTTCTTGTCCAGACGATCACAGAAAAGCAACACTGCGAAGCTATCTGCATCATCAAAACCAAAACCATCCATTGACATACGTCTTTTCTTGATAGCCTTAGAAAGTCTGCGAAGATAAGCATTCGCAAAATTCACTAGACCACCATAATCAAGTCCATACCTAATTTGGAGGACTCTTTTTTGCTCATCAGAGAGATTTTGCGACAAAGAACGCCCTAACTCCCGAGCAAAAGTTGATTCGTTACAAATTAAATTTCCCATAATCAATTAAATTATCTGACGTAAGATAAATATAATAATTATACTCAAAAAGTCAAGTAAAAATACCAACCAATCCTTATTGCAATACAAAATAAAAAATTTAAAAATACTATATATTTAAATAAATAATAAATCTGTATGCACATATTATTACGATTATGAATACTTGCAGTTTCTTACCTATATTTTTTCCGTGACAGCTTTATCGCAGAATTAGCCATCAGTTTTGTCCCATATATAATTTGATTTTGTATTCTTGCACTCATCATAGAAATCTACCTTATAATCCATGAAAGTAAGAGAAGAAGAAAACACAAATGAATCAAAATATTTTTTACAATTCTGATAACAATCCTCACAATATGAATCTGAACACTATACAGCTCAGAATTTTTCTGATTTTATAACCAAAATGATGAAAAAATTCGCCTAAATGAAAATGAAGAATGAATCAAAGTCTTCTATGCAAATATTTTATACAAAAATACAGATTACAAATCATTACAAGAAAAAATCATAGAAGAAAATCCTGATATAGTAATCATGGTAGAATTTTCAGATGAACATGAAAATGAAATGAAAGAGTTTTTCAAAGAAAACTACCCATATATGAATAGAAATTCTTGGTCAATGACACTCGCATGAGACGTAGTATTTAGTAAAATACCACTTGAAAATATTACGGAAACTCATCTAGTAGAAGCATGAGCACGAGATTACAGCAACATGAAAATATTATGCGACGAATGTGGAGAATGAGTTGATTTATACGTAATCCACACTGCAGCACCTGTTTCAATCAAAAATTACGAGATGAGAAATAATCAAATAGGAAAACTATTATCAGATTTTATCAAAGAACATAAAAACTGAACTCCAACAATGATTATATGAGATTTCAATTTATCACCATGGTCTCATTATTACAAACAGCTAACTAAACACCGAAATATGTTAAATGCACTTAGTTACCAATCACCGAGCTACACACGAAGCCTATTACAACAATGAATTTTCCGTTCGCATATAGATCAATTATTCATTTCTCCAGAAATAAAGATATCAAAAGTAAAAATTGAAGATCTACTATGATCAGACCATCGTTCATTTACATTCCAATTTTGAACTGACTAAATTTTAAAGAATAATCTTACAAAATCTAACAAACTAAACCTGAAAGGGGAGTCTGAATTTAAAGCCATTCATGAAATTATTTCACCAAGTGGAGAGAGCTTTTTTCAGAACAAATACTTTGTATTCCAATCTTCAGCCAAAGGCGTAGTTTTTTTTATAAACTGTGATTCCAATCCAAAAGCAATTGCATAAGGTAAAAATTTATCCACAAATAAAGGATCTTCATCTAATAATGTTTTAACCTGAATTTCATCACACTCTTTAATAAATTTTCTAAATCAAATAATATATGATACCAATTCTGCTCACTTATCTGTTAATTGCATTTTTTCATCACCAAAAATATATCAAGACATAATAACTAACAACAAAAGAATAATAGGGAATAACCAAATTTCTATAAATAACGAAAGTATAGTACTAAATATCAACAAAGCATACAAAACTTTAATAAACACAGGAATTTTTTTCTTTTCAAACCATCATTTTTGCATTCCATGAATTTGTAAATCTTCCAAAAATAATGCATACTTTAACTGATTTGAGGAAGATATAACTTTGGTATCTCTACCCCCCATAAAAATAGAGTCAAACATATCCTTCTCAAAAAAAGGACGATCATCTGGAATTTGTTTAAGTTTTTTCAATACAATCTTAGCCATACCTTCAGAATCATCTCAATCATCTATATCAATCAATCACTGGTACGCCCATTGATAAATCAAGCTTGTTAAATCTGTCGGTTCCACTTTACAATTATACAATAATCACGCCTCAGCCGAATTCATACCTTTGGGTGGAGTATATTGTATTACAATAGGATATTTATCTCTAAACTTTTTACTCAACTTAATCGGCGCTCATTTTCTCTTTTTATTTCTAATTTTTAAAATAAAACTAAAAATAAGTAAAATCAAACTGAGAACTATTATAAAAACAACTAATTTTAAATATCCAGTTATCAACATAAAAGGTAAAACCGTCCAGAGAATATACAGAATAACAACGATTGCCAGTTCCATTTTCTAAAAATAAAAATAAAATTCTACCAACTCCTTCATCATCAACCGCCACCTCATCATCAGCTTGAGAAGCTACTTCATCATCAAAAAAAAGAAGATCAACTATCAAATCAACTATCACTGTCATAACTAGAATGATATTCACTTTCTCTAGCCACTCTAATTTCTTTCTGTCTAACAATATCATCAATCGTATCAGATATTGAATTCATCTCACCTATTTCTCAATCTAACCAAATTGGTCTCATATCCAATTCTTCTAAAATTGGAGTAACTAATTTAATAAAAGAAGATTCAAATCAAAAAGCAACAGCATAAGGCAAGGTCTTATCAAAAAAAGCAGGATCCTGTTCTAAAAATAATCTAAGTTTATCTTCATCACAAGCTTGAATAAATTTTGCATATCAAATAATTTCTGAAGACAAACTAAGTCACTTTTCTGTTAATAAAATTTCTTTCTGCGTTGGAGAACCTGAATTCAACGAACCGAAAATCATACAAACAAAAATAAGAATAAATGCCATAATTTCAGATTTTACTCAAAAACGAAGCATAACAAACAACAAAATTCCGACGACTAATACACAAGAAATTTTAGGCGAAAACCATCATACAGTAAGCCATCATCTTGATTTACCATAATTTCTCAAATCTTCTAAAGAAGTTGCTACATCAATTTCACTAGCCTTTGATACCAATGTTTTTGAATTTATTGCTCAAGGAAACATCGACCTAAAGAATTCCACCTCATACCATGGGCAATTGGCATCTATATTTTTTAATTTTGTAATTAAAAATCATGTATCTCTATTAGTCAAAGGAACGAGTGTTCAACCTTCAATATCTATACTTGGGCTATCATAACCGTATACATAAATGGAAATTAATCATTCCACAGCCCATTTATAAATTAAACTAGTCAAATCTGTCGGTTCCAAACATCAATTATAAAGCATTCCAGCTTCTGCACAATTAACTCACTCAGGAGGAGAGTATTTAATCACAATTGGTCTCTCTTTTTGTATTTTATCTTCAAGTTCAGATTTTTTTATTCCTGAATTAATTTTTCACTTAATAGTAAAAGCCGAAAGAAGAAACGTTCATAATATTGCTCATATTAATAATACATACTTCCATGGCAACGAATTCAAACCAGATAAATTAGATAAAGCAAAATTATTATCTCAAACATATCAAATTAAACTAGCTTGTCTATCATGATTAAACTCAAAATAATCATTTGGAAATTTCATAGACAAAGTAATTCCTTCTCATGCATCCAACTTTTTATTATATGTTATCACAATTTCATCACCAAAACTCCAATCCACAGTTCATTCAAACTCTTTAACCGTTTTTGTTTTTCAATCAGTTGTAATCAAAAAATCTGATTCAGTAAATCAGTTATACTTTTTTGGCAAACGAATTTCTACTCTAACTTTATTTATATTAGTATCAAAACCATATCAAACTAAATTCCAATACAATTCCGCATATCACATTCAAGAAAAATTCCTAATCAATCAATAAGTGGAATAAGAAATAGGATAAATCTGCTCTCAAATTACAGTTCTATCTGCATCTCAAATCTTAATTTCAATATTTCAATTATTCTGGCCTTTAGTGAAAGTTTTTCATGCTACTTTTATATTAGAAACATCAATATGGAACTCTTTTCATCAAACAGAATAATTTAAGGGAATATCTCTAATAATTCAATGTTTATTCACAAAAAAATTAACAGTAAAATCTTCCTTAACATCGATTGTTCAATCATTTAATATATTTGCAGAAACATACAAATTTGAATATTCATAATCATTCGCTTGAGTAAAATTTCAAACGAATATTAAGACAAATAACCATAAAATAAACAACCAGATTTTTTTCATTTTTTGTATTTCATAGTAAGAACTAAATAGAATTCTACCAACTTTTTGAACCTCATCAACCTCATCCTCATCAATGAGAAAATCATCCAGATGAAAAAGATGATCCACTAGAGAATCAGCTATCACTGCTATAACTTCATCCTGAACTATATGAAGAACTTCTTCATCTGCTAGGCAATAACATTCATACAATAATAATTATAAACGTTAAAATAGAACTCAAAGAATCTGAATCTGAAAACAAATTAGACAAAAATGATGAACTAGAACTAGAAGAATAACTACCTCATCAACCAACATGTCATAACAAACTAGCTTGCCTATTATGATCAAATTCAAAATAATCAATTGGAAATTTCATAGCAAATGTAATTCCTTCTCATGCATTCAACTTCTTATTATATGTTATCACAATTTTATCACCAAAACTCCAATCAACGGCTCATTCAAACTCTTTAACCGTTTTTGTTTTTCAATCAGTTGTAATCAAAAAATCTGATTCAGTAAATCAGTTATACTTTTTTGGCAAACGAATTTCTGCTCTAACTTTATTAATATTAGTATCAAAATCATATCAAACTAGATTCCAATAAAGTTCATGATATCACATTCATGCAAAATTTCTAACTAATCAATAAACAGAATAAAAAATCGGATAAACTTTTTCTCAAATTACCTCAACATATGGGTCTCAAATCTTTATATTCATCTCTCCATTTTCAGTATAATTAGAAAATTTATTTCAATCTACTCTAATATAATCCAAATCAATATGAAAATCTGTATCTTCAACCGTATAATTCAAAGGAATAGATCTAATAATTCCATGTTTCTTTTCTAAAAAATTAGCAGTATATGTTTCTGTAACATCAATAGTTCCATCAATCTTTATATCAGCCTGAATATCCAAATTAGTATATTCGTAATCTTTAGCCTGAGTAAAAGCACAAGCAATGAAAAACAAACTAAATCAGAATAACAAACATATTTTTATATATTTTTTCATTTTTACTAACAAAATATAAATCAATCAATTATATTCAAAACTCCCAAAAAATGCAAAAAATACTCTACAAAATTAAGAAACAAAAAAAATCTGAATAAAAATTTGCATTTAAAAGCAAAGTGAATAAAATTAGTTCAAGGAAAATTTTATTTTTTCTACAAATACATAAATGGAAAAAAAGGAAAATGCTCTATTACTAAGTACAGATACCCTTCCAAATTATTGATTAGACTTGATTTTTTCAATAGCAAAAAGTGCATGATTTGATGGAATTGATTTAGCAATGCGAAAATGATTTGATGCTCGAGATGAAGAATATGTACAAAGTTTATCTTTAAAACATGAATTACCCGTATATATCATACAAACTTCTGCCAAGCTTAATCAAAAAGAACTTGATAAGGCTTTAGACCTTTGCCAAGCCACAAATGCAGAAACTTTATGTATAAATGCACCAAAACTTACAGATTTTAAAGCCTATTGATTCATCACAGATAATTTAAAAAGCTACAAAGATAACAATCCAGATATCCATTTTTCAATTATTAATCCCAAAAATAGTAAATTATTTGCACTTCCAATTCCAGAATTCCGCTTCAGTAATATAATTGATATAGTTAAGAAACACGATTCATATATATGATTAGACATATGCAACGTTGATATAGATTCTTTTGAAAACGAATTTACTCGCAAAATTTACGATTATGTACCATACATTTCAGTTATTTATCTCTCAGATAAAACTAAAGACTGAAAAACTCATTTACTACCATGAGAATGAACATTAGAATTAGAATCATTTCTAAAAGAACTCAAAAAAAGCTGATATTCTCGTCCAATAAGTATAAAATTAGATTTCAAACCTAGCGAACTTGCGAATAAAGAAAAATTAAAGAAACAACTCAAAAAAGTTAAAACATACTATGATAAATTCTTTACAAACGTAGAATTAGATGATGAAGATGAAAATTTCAAAAACGCATGAGATAATAAAAAAGATAAGTAAAACTAGAGAATAACTTAAATAAAAAATTCTATACTATCACGTATAGATTTTTTTCAAAATTTGACATTTTCGTTTGAAAATTAAATTAAAAAAAATAAAATCAAAAATGAAGATGAAAATCTCTTTATATTCGTAAATACATTGCAAATGAAAATCATTATCGACCGCGAAAAACTTACTGAAGTATGTGACATCGCTTCCAGATTTGTATCCAAAAATTCCACATTACCAATTTTGCAGAATATTTACATGAAAGCTAGTATCGATACACTAAACATTAGAGCAACAGATATGGAAAAATATGTAGATATTGAAATTCCTTGCGATATAAAATTAGAATGAGCAATCACAGTAAATGCTAAAATGTTTCTTGATTTACTCAAAACTATCGAAGAAAAAACCATAGAAATCTCAGTAAATATGCAAAATAATGTAATGCAAATTACATCTGCCGATGATGATTTTACAATTAACGGAATAGCTGCAAGTGAATATGTAGCATTACCAGAATTAATGAATACAACTAACGTAAAACTAGAAACTCAAACATTCATCAATTGAGTAAATATGGTAGAATATACCATCACAGAAAAGAACTTTTCTCCAGTACTTACATGAGTTCTCATCAAAACAAAATCTGAATGAGATACCAAAAGATTAGTTTTTGTATGAACTGATTCATTCAGAATTGCTGAATTCAAAATCCCTGCTAATGTAGATTCAGACTTTTCACTTCTTATTCCAAAAACAGCAATAAATGATATTTCATCTATCGCTCAATATGCTGTGAAAGGGGAGTCTCCAGATATGCAAATGAAATATTCAGATAATTTAATATGATTTGAATTCAGTATTTGAGATATCAAAATTTCAGCCACTTCATTACTAATTCAGTGAAATTTCCCTGATTACGAAAGAGAAGAGATTATGCCAACACAATTCAATCATACAATTTTGGTAGATAAGACATTATGTGAGAAAGCTATCAGAAAAATCTGAATTCTTACAAGAGATTTAAACAACTTCATACAAATTGAAACTCAATGAGATAGTCAAATAATTATTTCATCATGAAAAACTGATAAATGAGCATGAAAAACTAAAATTAATGCCATCATCACATGAGATCCAATCACTTTTGCAATCAACTGAAGATATATTACAGACTTCATCAAAATGATGGAATCAGACGAGATTCAATTCAATCTAGTTACAGATCAAAAACCTATGATCATCAATGATAAATGAAATGAAAATTATAAATATGTAGTTAGACCATTAATTACTAATTAGGTACAAAATGAAATTTTCTAAAATCTTATTATGGGTACGATGTTTTATCACGATAATAATATTTTTTTGAAATTATTTTAAACCAGAAAAATCATGAGTTACCTCAGATTGTCCACCAGAATATTGTGTATGACAAGAATCAGATTGTAAATGTGTTTATAATGCCTTAAGTGATTGCTATTGTGAACTAACCGATGTAATAGATTGTCATCTAAGTTGCGTAACTCCCACTATTTTACCAAACCGAATCAAAATCCTTATCTTAATTCCAGTAGCCATAATATTTGGATTTCTACTAAGTTTAATAATAACCTATATAATTATATATATCGTACGAACCATAAAATTACGAAAATTATTCTGAGAAAAATGAGAGAAAAAACGATATGCATTAGTTCCTTTTCGAAATACCCATATAGAAAATAAACTAAACAAAAAAAGAAAATAACAATTTATTTTCTCTTAACTCTCTCATAACCCAATTGACCACAAGCTCATTTGGCCTCTCTTCACATAGACTCACGAACTGTGACTGTAATTCAGCCTTTTTCTAAAATTCTCTTAAAATTCTGAATACTTTTTTCAGTAGACTCTTTCAAATCAATTACAGGATTAGCATTATAAGGAATTAAATTCACATGAGCTAGTCTATTTTTCAAAAGTTCAACTAATTCATCAGCCAATTCAGATTTATCCGTGATTCAAGCTATCATAATATATTCATAAAAAATTCTATTATCAGTCACTTTTACATATCTATCTATCACTTCCATCAATTCATCTAAATTATATCTCCTAGCAATTGGCATAATTTTCTCCCTCAATTGCTGATTTGGTGCATGTAAACTTACCGCTAACTTTACATCCAAATTATCTTCAATCAAACGTTCAATTCATGGAATAATTCACGCCGTAGAAATTGTTACATGCCTACGACCAAGAGAAAACCTATCCTGCTGAAGCATAATTTCTACAGATTTTTTCACTTCATCATAATTCAAAA
>CAMJDC010000022.1 GCA_946404285.1 uncultured bacterium
GCTAAATTCGAAGTACGTGACGTTCATGCATCTCATTATGGAAGAATTTGTCCTATTGAAACTCCTGAATGACAAAACATTGGACTTGTTACTCACCAAGCTCTTTATAGTAGAATCAATGAGGAATGATTCCTTGAAACTCCAGCTTTAAAAATCTTCCGTGAAGTAAGTCCTAAAAAATCTGAATTAATTCACAGAATTGCTCACCGTGATGTCTATGAATTAGATGGAAAAGGAAACGAAACTAAGAAAATTATTGTTTGAGAAGATTCTTATATAGATGAAAAAAAGGCTGAAGCTATTGAAAGGTTTTACGGAAAACTTTGAACTCCTATTAAAGTAAAACCATTCTTCACAGATGAAATTGAATATATTTCTCCAGAAATGGATGAAAAAACAGTTATTGCCGACGCTACTAGTCCAGTAGATGAATGGTGAAATATCAAAACTAACCGTGTGGCTGCAAGGCACTTTACTGAGATGTCTACATTCCATATTAATGAAGTAACACACATGGACGTTAATCTTTCTCAGATTTTCTCTCCAAACGTTGCTGTTATTCCATTTGTAGATCATAACGATGCCGTACGTGCCTCTATTTCTACTTCTCAGCAAAGACAGGCTGTACCTCTACTTAGAAACGAAGCTCCATTAGTTGGAACTGGAAAAGAAAAGGCAATTATGGCCATGACTAATGCTGTAATTAATGCTGAAGAAGATGGAGAAGTATTGTATGTAGACTGAAAAAGAGTTAAAGTTAAATATAAATCTGGAACTAAAGAATATGAACTTATCACATTCTTGAAATCAAACAACAAGACTGCTATGGTTCAATGTCCTTGTGTTCACCCAGGACAGAAAGTTAAAAAATGAGATTTATTGGCTGAAGGACCTTCTGCCGTTAATGGAGAAATGTCTCTTGGAACAAATATCAGAATTGCTTTCATGCCATGGAAATGATACAACTATGAGGATGCCATCGTGGTTTCTCAAAGACTTGTAAGAAATGATACTCTTACATCTATGCATATCGAAGAACACGAAATCGAAGTTGCTGAAACTAAACTTGGACCTGAAGAAACTACTAATGATATTCCATGAGTTTCTTTAGCTAAACTAAGCAACTTGGATGATGAATGAATTATCAGAATTTGATCAATTGTTAAAGGTTGAGATATATTAATCTGAAAAATTACACCAAAATCTGAATGAGAACTTACTCCTGAAGAAAAACTTATTCAGGCTATCTTTGGAGATAAATCTAAAAATGTAAAAGATACTTCATTATATCTACCTTCAGGAAGCGAAGGAAAGGTTATCGATGTAGTAATCTTGGATGCTAAGAAATGAGATAACTTGATGGCTGGTGTAAAGAAAAAGATTAAAGTATATGTTGCTATGACTAGAAAGATTGAAGTTTGAGATAAATTAGCATGAAGACATGGAAATAAAGGTATTGTTTCAATTGTTGTGCCTGAAGAAGATATGCCATATTCAGCAGATGGACAACCAATTGATATAGTACTTAATTCATTATGAGTAATTTCTCGTATGAATCTTGGTCAGCTTTTTGAAACACAATTATGACTTATTGCTAAAAGTTTAGGAATAAAGTTTGCTGTTCCAACATTCGGAGACTTTGGTATCAACCAAATGCTAGAGTTAGCCGATGAAATCTGATTCAAAGATAAATTGGAAACTACTCTATATGATGGTCAAACATGAGAACCTTATGAACAAAAAGTTACAGTTGGATATATGCATATCATCAAGTTAGTACATATGGTAGAAGATAAAATCCATGCAAGATCTGTTTGACCATACTCACTTATCACTCAACAACCTCTTGGATGAAAATCAAGACAATGATGACAGAGATTCTGAGAGATGGAAGTGTGGGCTTTGGAAGCTTATTCTGCTGTATATACACTACAAGAAATGCTTACAGTTAAATCAGATGACGTAATCTGAAGAAATAAATTATATGACTCTATTATTAAAGGTCAGAAACCTAAAATTGGAGGATTACCTGAATCATTCAATTTATTGACATATCTATTCAGATGAATCGGTCAAAATATCCAACCTTTGACTGCCGATGAAATTGAAAGAATTCAAGATGAAAGAATCGAAAAAATTAAATCTCTTGGTTTGTCTGGATTAATGAGTGAAATATCCACTCCTGACGAAAATAGCGGAGATTTTGATTCAAGCGAAGAAAAAGAGGAAATAATGAATAAAGTAACGGAAGACTTAGAAGACTTTGGACAGACAGAATAGAATCAACTTTTACGTTTATAAATTATTATAGAAATTTCTTTTATCATCTTATGATATTCTAATCATGTATAACAAAAAATTTGACGGTTTGATGGTAACTCTAGCTTCCATGGAAGATATTGAATCTTGGTCTCATGGAGCTGTTGATAATCCTGATACCGTAAACTATAGAACAGGTAAACCAAAGGCTGGATGATTATTCTGTGAGTCTATCTTCGGACCTGTAAAAAACTTTGAATGTAGCTGTGGAAAATATAAATGACCTAGATATAAATGAATCGTTTGTGAAAAATGTAATGTAGAAATTACTAGTTCTCGTACCAGAAGAACCAGAATGTGACACGTTGACTTAGCATCTCCATTAGTTCATGCTTGGTATAAAAACTCTCCTTCTGGATGAATTCACCAACTACTACAATTATCCTCTTATGAAATCGATAAAATTTTAAGTTTCGTAAAATATATCGTAATCAAAGGTCCTGATGAAAAATGAAAAGACTTTATGAAAGAAACCTTAAAATCAGATTTTTCTGAAAGATTAACTGAACTTGACGAAATCTATAAAGAAGAGGATGCTGCTGAAAAAAATGCAAAAAGAAAAGCAGAACTTAAGGAAGCATATGAAGAAAATAAAAAGGAACTAACAGACGAACAACAAAGACTAAATTCTATTATTTCAGAACTCGAACGGGGAAAAACCGTTATGGAATCTGATTGGAGATCTTTCTTCTACAGATTCTCAGACAAAATGGAAATGGTATCTGGTCCCGACGGAATATTAAGAGCTTTGAAAGAAATTGATGTAGAAAAAGAGATTAAAAAAAGAGTTAAGGATTTTCCAAACATAAAGTCAGCAGATACCAAGAAAAAATCAATGTCTTTGATTAAATTACTAATTAACCTATATGTTTCAGGAGTAAAACCTGAAAATATGGTACTTAGAAAGTTACCAGTTATTCCTCCTGACTTAAGACCTGTCGTTCAACTTGACGGTTGAAGATTCGCATCTTCTGACGTTAACCTTTTCTATAGAAGAGTTTTGATGAGAAATATCAGACTTAAGAAAATGGTTCAGGTTGGAATGCCTGATGTATTAAAAAAGAATGAAATCAGACTTTTACAGGAATCTGTAAATAATCTATTGGTTGGAGAAAAAGCTGGAGCTGGAAGATCTGGTGCTGGAAATAAGGTATTCAAATCTCTTTCTGATATGCTTTCAGGAAAAGAATGAATATTCCGTAAAAATCTCCTTGGAAAACGTGTAGACTACTCTGGAAGATCTGTAATTACAGTTTGACCTGGATTGAAACTTGATGAATGTGGACTTCCTATTTACATCGCAGTTAAGGTATTCACACCATTCATCATCGGAAAACTTATGGAGAAAAAAATAGTTTATACTCCAAAACAAGCTGAGAAACTAATTAAAGATGAAGATCCTATGGCTCTAAGATTCTTAGAAGAAGTTATAAAAGATAAATACGTTCTTCTAAATCGTGCTCCAACACTACACCGTCTTGGTATTGAAGCCTTCAAAATTAAGTTATTCCCTGGAAAGACTATCAGACTTCACCCATTAGTTTGTGGATCTTTCAATGCCGACTTCGACTGAGACCAGATGGCTATCCACCTTCCTATTTCCGATGAAGCACAGAAAGAAGCTAAAGAATTAATCGCTTCAGATAAAAACGTACTAAAACCTGCTTCTGGAGACCCTACTCTATCTTTATCTCAAGATATGGTACTTTGAGTATATTATCTTATGGACTATTATGACTCTAGAAGGCCTAACATAACTTCTGAAGATGAATGGATTAAAAATGTACCAGTACACGCAAGATTTACAAGTATGCAAGAAGCTTATAAAGCATATGAAAACAAAGAAATTCATATTAAAGATAAAATATTAATTCTCCACAACTGAGAAGCTATCGAAACAACAGCTGGAAGAGTAATATTCAACATGAAAATGCCTGAAGGATTAAAGTATATCAACAAAAATATGAAATCTAAAGACATTAAACAATTGCTTGGACAAGTTTTTGATGAATATTGAATGCCTATAACTGTAAAACTTTCTGATGACATCAAAGACCTTTGATTCAAATATTCTACTCTCGCTGCCGTTTCTATTAATATTCTTGATATGAAAATTCCTCAAGATAAAGAAAAAATTCTCAAAGAATGAGACCAACAAGCTGATGAAATCTACAAATTATTCTACAAAGGATACTTATCTGAAGATGAAAAACACAGACTTATTATCGACGTTTGGACTGACATTAAAAAGAGAGTTGAGGCTTGTTTGAAACCAATCATTGGAGCATGAAACAACTTATATACAATGATTGACTCAGCAGCCCGTGGATCTCAGAACAACGTTACACAAATTTGTGGAATGAAATGATTAGTCGTAAACCCTCAATGAGAAATTATCGAACTTCCTATTAAATGATCTTTCGCCGAATGACTAAGACCTATTGAATACTTCATTGCAGCTCACTCTTGAAGAAAATGAAAAGCCGATACAGCCCTCAGAACTGCTGAATCTGGATACTTAACTCGTAAATTATGTGATGCTAGTCAAGAAGTAATTATTCGTGAAGAAGATTGTGGATCTGAAGAATACATTACTTACTCAAAAGAAAATGCTGCAGCAAGTGGAGAAAAATTCTTCACTCAAATATACGGTAGAGTACTTGCTCAAGACGTATTAGATGAAAATGGTGTTAAAATACTAGATGCAGGAATTATGTTAGGAAAATGAGAAGTATCTCTAATTGAAGGAAATGATGCTGTTCATGAAGTAAAAGTTCGTAGTCCTATTACTTGTCACTGTGCAAGTGGTGTATGTCAGAAATGTTACTGAATGGACTTATCATCTCGTCAATTGGTTCAGATTTGAATCCCTGTTGGAATTATTGCTGCTCAATCAATCTGAGAACCATCAACTCAGCTCACATTAAATACATTCCATACATGATGAGTTGCTGGAGAATCAGAATCTGATGCCAGTGGTATCGATAGAATTAAACAATTATTTGAAGTCAGAGCACCTAAACATCCTGCTATTATCGCTCCATTTGATGGAACAATTGACTTCGAAGAAACTCCAGAATGAGGAAAATTCTGATTAATTAAAATTACATCTGAACCTCAAAAGAAAGTATACATCGTAAAAGATGGATATAAAATAACTGTCGATAAATGAGAAATGTTACCAAAATGAGCTAAATACGCATGTAAATGAAAAAGTGAATTGAAAGTTGAAGAAGAATGACAAGTATTATCTGTTGATAAAAATGCAATTATCCTTGGTGTAGTTCAGACCGTTAGTCATAAATTATTCTGACTATTACCTAAAAAGACTAAATCCGGAGAAAAAGTTTATGCTGGAGAAATCCTTACAGCTTGATCTGTAGATATTCAAGAGTATAAATGAATTGTTGGTGATTTAATGGCTCAAAGATATATAATCCGCGAAGCTAAGAAAGTTTACTCTGATCAGTGACAAAGCTTGAACGACAAACATATGGAAATCATCGTTAAACAATTATTCTCCAAAGTATTCATTGAAGACTCCGGAGATTCAAGTTTCATTCCTGGAACATATGTAAAATATGAAGATTTCTTAAAGAAAAACGAAGAACTAGCACGTGAGAAAAAGACACTCGCAAAATGAAAAAGAATGGCTCTTGGACTTACTACAATTGCAAAAGAAACTGATTCTTGGCTATCTGCTGCATCATTCCAAGAAACAATAAGAGTAATGGTATGAGCTTCTCTTCGTGGAGCAATCGATACTCTATCAGATTTGAAAGCAAACGTTATTATTTGAAGACTACTTCCTATTGGAGAAAACTACAGAAATATGCACTGATACTAGAATATAATTTAAAATACTTAAAAAAGCTGACAATTAAGTCAGCTTTTTTATTAATTGAATTGTTTTTATCATTTAGCTATATACTGAATTAATCTTATTATCGCATAAGCTCACCATACTAAAAGTGCTCAAATTGCAGCATCGACCAATCATCTCCTATATTTACTCGTATCATCTCATCATCCTGATGCAAAAATATATCTCAAACCACAATATATTATTATTATAGTCAAGACCGTTCATACCATATAAGTTGCTCCGAATACAATATCTTGTGTTATAGTCATTACTGTCCTACGTTCATTCATCTGATCTATAGGACTCTCTGGAAATAATAACTTTTCAACATCAAAACATCCCACTCATACTCACCTTAAACAATCACCACTAAGATTTATCGCATTAGTTTGCGCTTGAGTTGTCGTAGAAAAAGACATAACAAATACTCCGACTAACAACACAAATATCCCCAATATAAATTTCTTCATATTATTACCAATAATATTAAAACTCTACACACATATTATAATCATATCCATAAAATTTTGCAAAAAAAAGATGACTTTTTACGTCATCTAGAATACACATTAATCTCCAAGAAAATTTGGAATTTTATCCTTTCATCACCAAAGTTCCTCAAGATAAGGAGTTCCATCAAGATTTTTCATCTGAAATCCTAAAGGCTGAGCAGATAGAATCAAACGTGTAGCTGCCTCCCAAGTCTCTGGATGCTCCATACTTCACGAACTAGAATTCGTATGACTATTTACATGAAGTTGCTTATAAATCACCGTTTTAATTCAACTTTGTATTATAAATTTTAAACAATTCTCACAACATGCATAATTACAATATAGTGTACATCACTCTAAATCAGTTTTTGAAAAGAGAATAGCATTCATCTCAGCATGAATAGAAAAATAATATTTCATGGGTCTTTCTCGAGTGAGATAACGGTCATCTCCTGCTCAAAGAAACCCATTATAACCAAATGAAACTGGACGATGATTTTTATCTACTATTACCGCACCAACCTGAGTTGATGGATCTTTAGAACGAGTAGCTACCTCATCAGCAATATTGATAAAATAATTATCCCAATCTATCACATTACGAGCTGTTTCTACCATAATATCAAAATAATAAATGTAAAAAAAGCTGAACATTTATTCAGCCTTCTTTTATTTTAAGAATTACTTCTTCATCTGATAAACTCATTTATCCACTCTTTCAAATGTATCCTTATATTTCTGAAGATTTAACATCACCGTATTAGGTGAAACCATTTTTTCTTTAAGAACTTCCTTACACAATTCCTTCACTGTCATAGGTCTACCATTTTTCTCAAATATTCTAATAAGAATATCTTTAACTACTCAACCTTCATATCACCATTCCTTAAGTCAATAACGACCAAGTCAAAGATTTACAAATAAATCGTTATTTTTTACTAATTCATTGTGAATTGTATTAATTTTACAACTCTTATTTGGGAAATAATCCATAATCTTAGCAGGCAACTCTTGATAATGAACAGGCTTATTAATCCTCTTCATTATGTAATAAATTTTCAATTTCATTGTCTTTGGATTCACATCTGCGAAATCTTCAAATCAAACTTTACCATCAAACACTGAGAATCCTCTAATCAAGCTAAACAAATTTACATAGAATAAATCATTCTTTAAGTATGAAACATCCTTATACTCTTTCGTAAATTCTTCCTTTAATTTTGCAATAAACTCATACATATCCTCAGATTCTCTTCTTTTCTCAAAATAATTATTTACATATATTGCCATCTTAGTCAAAAGATCCTCAAAAAGTGGCTCAATGTAAAATGCCTTATACAACAACTTATTTCTCTTAAGATAAGTAATATCAAAATCTGAAATCAAAATTAATTTTAACTCATCTCTCGTAAATTTAAACAAATTTCTATTAATAATCTTTGAAACCAATGCATCCTCACCCAAAACTCCACCATGAGCATCCAATATCTTCTTAGCTTCGCTCAAAACTCACATATATGTCTCATTTCCTACTATCAACCTTCTAAATCTCATCAAAGCCTGAGTTTCAATTTGTCTAATTCTCTCTCTAGTCAAATTATACTCTTGTCAAATTCTCTGTAAAGGAACTCACTTTTCTCCACCAAGTCCAAACTTCTTTATCAAAACAAGTCTCTCCTTTGGCTTACAATAAATAAGTATATCCTTTAAATTGGTAGACTCCACGTTTACCTGTAATTTTTTATCATCTAGTTTAACGTTGAAATTCATAATGATAACCCTTATAAACTAAAAGCACTCAAATTAAGTAAGAAAAATTACTTATATAATATATAATCACCTCCCTTAGAATGTCAAGCCTATTTTATAGAAAATTTTCCATAAAAATTTTCCCTTATTTAAACCAAAAATCTGTTTTCAGAATTAATATTAACCAATAAATCCATAAATTTATTAAATATATAAATTTGACGTTTTAAAAAAAAGTATTCAAACCACGAATACTCCTCTCCAAAACTCAATTTTCAATCACCATAGATCAAATCAAATTTCAATGGTGGGTGATATAGGACTCGAACCTATGACCCCCTGCTTGTAAGGCAGATGCTCTAGCCAACTGAGCTAATCACCCATTTAATTTTTTAATGGCGGTCCCATAGGGAATCGGACCCTAGTTAGAAGATTGAAAGTCTCCTGTCCTAACCACTAGACGATGGGACCACAGAAGGAATCATCTTTTTTAAGTGGCGGGATGGACGGGGCTCGAACCCGTGACCTCCTGCGTGACAGGCAGGCGTTCTAGCCTACTGAACTACCACCCCAGGTAAGAAGTTCCTTAGATTGGGATTTTTTAATGGAGCCAGCCGTCGGAATCGAACCGACAACCGTCCGCTTACAAGGCGGGTGCTCTGCCAATTGAGCTAGGCTGGCATCTAATCAGCATTTAAGCTGACTTTTTTGACTGATAGGCGTGAAACATTTTTGACATTCTAGCCTTTTTACGAGCTGCATTTCTAGGTTTAAGAACTCCAACTTTCAAACATTTATCGATTGCTTTATAAATATTACTTAACTGTTCAACTTTTACTTCCTCACCCTTTTCAATCGCTTTGATGAATTTTTTCATTGCCATTTTCATTCTAATCTTAAAATCCTTATTCCTCTTCGCGAGTTTCTCTGCTCTATTCATAGCCTTTTTTGCTGATTTAGTGATTGGCATCTTGAAAAAATCGTCAATTAAAATTCATAAATCCTCCGAGGGTGGGGATCGAACCCACGACAAATTGGTTAACAGCCAACTGCTCTGCCGCTGAGCTACCTCGGAATACTTTACGTGTGATATATATACAAAAGTTTAAATCATTTTCAAGAGATTTTTACACTTTTTTTCAATTTTATAGTTAAAAAATAGTATAATTCACCAAAATAGGTCATTTTTTAATTATAATCCATCTACATAAAACAATCAACTTAACAGTTTCTACCTTATTTTTAAAACAAACTTGCAATCAATTTAGCTTTAAATATAAAATACACAATTTAAATCATGAATTTAATATGCTACAAGAAATTAAAAATCTGATTTACAGCAAATACAAAGCTGAAGACAAAATTTGACTTTTCTTCTCCATTTTTGATGAAAATTGAGCATTAATAGATTCTACATGAGTAGTTTCAACCGATAAAACATTGGAAGAATTGATAAATTTACTATATGAAGGTAAAATTAAACAACACGAAAATAAAGTTAAACACGTAATAATAAATATAGTCAACGAAATCTCACCACAAACTGATATAAACGCATTTTTACAAATGGATCCAAAAATAAATTGAGTGATTTTATCTGAAACTACATGAGATAAAACCTGAGTAATCCTACCAAATATGAAATGAATTACTTCAATGAAACAAGCCATTGCATGAATCAAATCAAAATATCAGTTGCAATGAGATGTAACTATCTCTACATTTACTGTAAATGAATTAACTTTAGATAGATAAGAACTCTTAATCGCTACAATAAAGAAAGAAGTGCGATAGGTTTTATTTATAAACAACAAAAAAACTATTAACTTATTTACAAATTAGATAAATATTTTAGTAAGTAATCTTTTAATGAAGAATTTGATTGGGTTGCTTTTATGTTTAACGCTTCAAGAAATTTCCTTACAATTGAGTTCAACTCCATATCATCTAGTATAGGTTCATCTTTGTTAAATTTATTTAAAATGTAATTTACCATATCTTCTTTATCAGTAGTTCAAAATTTTTCTTTGAGTTTTGTTAAAATTTCAGGAACTTTTTATCAATGCTTAAAATTTATTCTATTTCATAACCACTTTACCATCCAAATTACAAATATAAACATTAGGTAATAGTTCCTTAATTTTCTCCAACATCTTTTTGTTTTTTTCATAATTTCTTCATACTAATATTCATTCAATCAAAACAGCAGGAATTCAAAACAAAATAGCCAACTCTCTATCTGTAAAATAAATATCCTTATTATCTCTATTAGGTACAAAAAAACTATCATAAATGTCAGAATGCACAAATTCTTTCACATCTTTGCATGAAATTTTTGTATCTAAAATATCTCATTGCTTCAAAAGTTTCGCATATTTATTAGTTCAATTTATAATTATTCAAATTTGAACAAAATCCTGAGCTAAACTCGGCATAAATCTAGATTCTTTAGTTTGTTCCATAGTCCATGTATTTGCTCATATTTTCCTCAACCATAAGAGAAAATCACTCATCTCGTAAAAAGGGATTACTTTTTTGTGTATTGTTCAAGGTTTGTCTTTTTTTGACCAAAAAAAATATGTAATACATCATCCACTATAAAAATTAATATAATCTTTCAATAAAACATCACCTTTCAAATACCGCACTCCAACCGTATATAAATATTTTCCCTCCCTTCATCATTCAAATTGTCATGTAACCAACCCACGTTTAGAAATACCCTCCAATCACTCAATATTTTTCCATGTTCAATGTAATAAAGTTCACTTTTTTAGTTTTACCAAATCTCAAACCTTATATTTATGTTTTTTTGGTTTATAATTTTCTAAAATATAATAAAAATTATTAATCTGATTTATCAATAATTTCTTTGAATTTTTATTATGCAACCTACATTTTGCAAGTTTTAAATACTCACTTTTATCCATCACTAAATAATTATTAATATAAACCACTCCAATTATATACACAAACAAAAATAATGCAAAATTCATATAAGATTTTTTATTCACTTGAAAAAAAAACACCTTTAATTATGATTAATCTATTGATTTAAAATCAGATTTTTAACTTTTATTATCTGGAAAATGTTTTATTTACGGCAGGAAAACTACGATCCGAAATATCCGAAATTCCGCGTAATGAAATCTCAACCAGAATTCTGATTACAAAATTATATACTTTACGAATCATTATCTACCATAATAGATTCCACATTACAATACCCAAAATACAAACATATTTTTTTATTAGATGATCAAAGATTTACATTTTTCAGCTACAACGTAGAGTTTACCAATGAAAAAAAATTAACATTAAACGATATACAATCTTTAGTCCAAGAAAAATTAGCATTAGCCGAAAAACAAACTAAAGAAAAATTCCTATTTTCTCACTTTGATTGTATTCTAGTAAACTGAATTGAAAAACAATTTTTGATATGAGAAAAATGAAATATTTCATGCAGAATTATATTAGTATTTCTCAATAGAGAATCTTGTGGAATTTTCAACGATAAGTTCTGAGATTTTCAATCACAAAAAAATATAGAAATTTATCCTGAAAGCTTCCAGACTATAAATTTTCTCAGAAATAATATGGATATGAATGATTTTCTATTGCTTTATATCAGAGATTCTCACTGTAAATGAGTACTAGTTGAAGATTGATTTTACAAACGTATAGAAAGCTTAAATCTGTGAGTAAATGCACTTATGCAAATGTACAAAGATAATGGAATTTCAAAATATTGGTACAAAAATTACGAAGAAATTGAAAATAATCCATTTGCAAAGAATATCGTAGTTCAAACTCTTGAATTCTATTCAGAAATGCTATGTAAACGAATAAACGAAAAAAAATTCTGACTACAAAACATATTTGTAGTTTCTTCGATTATGAAAAACTGACACTTCATGGAAATATTCAATAAACTATATTCCAGAGAAAACAATAAATATATAGTTCCTTTCCACTATTCTGAAGACTTAGACTTATTTGGTAGAAACCGAGAACCTGAAGATATTGATGCATTAATCTATGCAAACCGTGTTCTTTGGAAAGAGATCCAATGAATTAAAAAATAATCTCACAGTGTATTTCCCAATGTCATTATGAACATAGCTTACACCACTTAGCCACACTTAGCATAATAAACTGTATAAATCGGTAGAATTAAAAAAAATTCAAACTTCAAAATTTTTGTCAAAATTTTAAAACAATCACATTTCTTAAAATAATAAGAAACTTTATTGTTTAGAAAATGATACACAATTAGTGTCTTAACCACCTATCTTTCAACCATTCAAGAACTCTATTAGTCTCTTTTTTCTGTTTTTTAATTTCTTTATTTTTTTGTTGATTAAGTTTTACTGATTCTCTTCTTCATCAAAGTAACAAATAAGCCTGTTCTCATTTTTGTTCAGACAAACTTGGTCTAGGTCTTCAAATATATCAATCTAATGCTTTTCAAAGTGATTTAAAGAAATCATCAAATGTCGCCAAATTAATCTCATATCTTGTATTTTGATTGTGTAGGTATCATTTATTTTCAGGCGTATCAGGAGTCTGATTAGTAATATAACACTTTCAATTTTCTGATTTTTTAATATTAAATGTATAATTCAGCATTCACATACTTGTTTCTTTAGAGTATGATAATTTGACACTTCAGTCTTTTAGTTTTTCTACTCACTTAATTGGTTCTTCTTGGAAATCTAAATTTTCTACACCCATTTTGTAATGAATTAAATAATAAACAATATCATTATATTCATATTCGAAAATTATGCAAATTTATAACCACTTATTTTTATCTACCTTTATAACTTAGATATTTTATAGTTTTGTAAATTTCATTTCTCTTGAATTTATATTTTCAAAAAGTAAAAAGAAAAATAGAGTTTAACTTTTAATCTTTTAATCATGCAAAGAGAACACAAATTTACAAGCATTTCTTCGCTTTACAAAGATTTCAAACCTCTATTAAATACTCAAATTACTGTAAATGGTTGGGTAAGGACTATCAGAGATTCCAAGAGTTTTGGATTTATCGAATTAAATGACGGTTCTTGTCTAAAAAATTTACAAATCGTTTTTGAAGATAATTTGCCTAATTTCGCTGAAATATGTAAATTTGGAGTTTGTACTTCTTTGATAGTTGAGGGAACTTTGGTAGAATCTCAATGAGGAAAACAAGCTTTTGAATTGAAAGCATCAAAAGTTACATTAGTTTGAGAATCTCCACTTGACTATCCTCTCCAAAAGAAATGACATTCAATGGAATATTTACGTACAATAGCACACTTACGTCCAAGAACAAATACTTTTTCTGCAGTATTCAGAATTAGAAGTTTGGTAGCTTTTGCTATCCATAAGTTTTTCAACGAAAGAGGTTTTATTTACGTTCACACTCCAATAATCACAGCTAGCGACTGTGAATGAGCTGGAGAAATGTTTCAAGTAACTACACTTGATTTGGAGCATCCTAACTTAAAATGAAAAGATTGAAAAGTGGATTATAGTAACGATTTCTTTGGGAAACATGCTTCTCTAACAGTAAGTGGACAGCTTGAATGAGAGACTTTCGCAACAGCTTTTGGAAAGATTTACACATTCTGACCAACATTCCGTGCTGAAAATAGTAATACCACTCGCCATGCATCAGAATTCTGGATGATTGAACCTGAAATAGCTTTCGCTGACATCACAGACAATATGGATTTAACTGAAGATTTATTGAAATATGTATTCCAATATATTTTGGATAATGCTGGGCAAGAATTAGATTTCTTCACTAGATTTATTAATCCAGAAGTAAAAGAAAGGCTAGAAAAATTCACTAAAGCTGATTTTGGAAGAATTACATATACTGAAGCTATAGAAATAATGGAAAAATCTGGAAAGAAATTTGAATTCCCAGTACATTGGTGAATGGATATGCAGACTGAACATGAAAGATATCTAGCTGAAGAATATTTCAAAGGACCTGTATTCGTAATCGACTATCCAAAAGAGATTAAAGCATTCTACATGAAATTAAATGAAGACTGAAAAACTGTAGCTGCCATGGATCTTTTGGTACCATGAGTTGGAGAAATGGTATGAGGATCTCAACGTGAAGACAATATAGACGTACTTACCCAAAAAATTATAGATAACTGAATGAATCCTGAAGATTATCGATGGTACCTAGAACTTAGAAAATGGGGTTCAGTACCTCATGCAGGATTTGGTATCGGATTTGAACGTCTAATAATGTATATCACTGGAATGGAAAATATTCGTGATGTATTACCATTTCCTAGGACACCTAAAAACTGTGACTTCTAAAAATCAAATCAAAACAAGACAAGATAATCTAGAAAAATCTGAGATTATCTTGTTTTTTTTATCACCTTCTATATAATACACACTATATATAATAACAAAAAAATAAAAGAAACAATGAAAACTTTTACAGAATTTATAGGATATACTTATACTATCCTCACTTTACTAAGTTTCGTAATCCTCGCTACATGGGATTACTGGAAAACATTCAAAAATAATGAAGAGATTCATTAAGATCTCTCAATCCTCACTCCCCTTATTGGGGAGTTCTCTTTTTAATTAAAATTGTTTATTCCTATTCTTTATATAATTTTCCAAATAATTGAATATCTCTTTTTCGTTATTCCTACCAGTTATATCAGTCAACACCCAATCAAAAGCCTGACGTAACAACTCTCAAACCAAACGAGATGGTTCAAGTTTAAAATGTTTCATTAATTTTTCTCCATCTATCGCTAAATCCTTCATTTCAAATTGTCATTCAGAATTTTTAAGTTGATCCAATAATTCCTTTAAATAATAAGAATCAGTTAAATCTGATGAGTTCTGAAGTGGATTCTCTTGTCAAAGTCTATCTGCAATATTTATATCAAATAAATTATTCACCATTTCATATCACTTTTCGCTATACAATTTTCTGACTTTCTTAATTCGATTATTTGGATGCGAATTTAAGATTTCTCCAGGAGTATGATGCTCATGAATGTATCGCTCTATCGTTTCAATTTCCTTTTTGGAAAATCAAAGAGCTGAAAAATCCTCACGCATCAAAACTGGAGAACTTTCACGATGATTTAATGGTCATGAAAAAATAATCTGTTTCTCCTCTTTAGTTTTTGCATTATCGTAAGCTGCATATTGTTTTACCTTACCAACATCATGATAAAGCATCGCAAAACGAACTAAATAGTCTGAATTCATTTCCTGAACCGCTTTGAGAGACAACATTATATGAGTATACACATCAAATGCATGATAACGAATCGGCTGATCCACAAATTTAGTCTTCGCTAATGCCGGGAAAAGAATTGGGAGCATTCCACTAGCATCCAAAAGCACCACGAACGCAAACGGATTTCATTTTATGAATGGCTTACAAAGTTCCTCTTTGATACGTTCCTTAGCTACATGAGCTAGAAGTGGAGTATTTTTTTTGATTGATTCCCATGTCTCAGCAGAAAAATCAAAAAGCTGAACCTTATCTTTTACTTCTTGTTCTCCCTTTTTAAAGGGAGATACGGCGAAGCCGAGAGGGATTTTATCAGATTTTTTGGATTTATTTTTTTTATCTAACTGTAATAATTGATAATTACATACATTTACCAATCTTAATCAACGAATCAAACGTAAAGCGTCTTCACCAAAACGTTGGTCTGGATTTCAAACAGTTGTCAATTTCCTATGGATCATCGATTCAATTCATCACGTAGAATCTATCACCACACGAAAAAGTTTTTCAGATTTTTTCTCTAACTGCTCCGAAATATTATAACATGCATTCTGAGTTTCAACTAAATAACGAAAAGCATATTCATCAAAATGTGACTGTGGAAACACTTGTGAAATATATCGTGAATCAGTGAGAATAAATAGATTAATATCGGATAAATAACAATATCACTGAGTTTTTAAGACTTTCAATAAATCTAATTCTGATAAAACTTTTGGATTTTCCTTCACATAATCCAATTCTTTTTTAGTTTTCTGTTCAACTGAAAAATAATACATCGCATTTATAGAAAAATCCCTCCTTTTTGCATCGAGCAAAATATCATTGCTTCGATTTATTTCTCAAGGATGACGAAAATCCTCATAATCTCATTCCGTTCTAAGTGGAGTGAGTTGATAACTACGTTCCTTTTCTTTTGACGGAATCAAAGTTATAGTTCAGAATTTATCAGTTTTAAAGTGAGAAAGTCACTGAGTATTTATTTGTAAATCAAGTTCTTCTGGTTTTCATTCACACGTAAAATCTATATCAAGTGGATCTTTTGTAATTCAAAGCAATAAATCACGCACACATCATCATACCAAAAAAATATCAGAAATCTGAACTCTTTTCTGCAAAAATCTTTGATGATAATCCAAATGTTTCAATAATTGAAAGTTCAACATAATATTTTTTGATTCATAAACTTATCCAAACAACAATAACTTTACACAATTCCTCTATTTTTTCAATATTTTCAAAATATAAAAAAACTGACTCTGCACTCAACAGAATCAGTCTCTATATATAAATCTATACTAGAAAGGTACTTCTTCCTCTAATTCAGGCATTGGTTCACTTCCTTCTGGTACAAAATTTTCATCTTCTCATCATTCTCATTTTGAATCTAAGAATATGAAACTATCTACTATAATCTCAGTTGAAAATTTATCAGCACCTTCACTATCTTGCCATTTTCTAGTTCTCAATCTACCTTCAACATAGATTCTTTTTCCTTTCACTAAATATTTTCATAGAACTTCAGCTCCTTTTCCGTAAGCAACACATCTATGATACTCAGCATCTTCCATAGTGTTTCCTTCCTTATTTGTATATTTTCTGTTTGTAGCGACAGTAAAATTTACAACTGGAGTTCAGGTTGTTTCAATAGTCTTAACCTGTAAATTGTTCGTTGCTCTTCAAATGAGCATCACCTTGTTCAAATCCATTCCCATTAGTATAAAAAATTAGAGTATAAAACACCTTATAAAAAGGTACTCAATTTCCATATAATAATATTTAACAAAAAATCAAATCTTTTTTTTACCAAAATCAAAAAAATAGCATATATTTATTTACTTCAAAGAAAATCACTATATTAATCCTGCCTTTCTAGCCTGATTTCTAGCTCATTCTGTAAGATATTTTTTTCTGATACGAATAGATTTTGGAGTAATCTCCACTAATTCATCTAGTCAAATATATCATAAAGCATCTTCCAAAGTCAAATGTCTAATTGGATTTAGAAGCATCGCTTCATCATTTCATGAATTACGGAAATTGTTTTGTTGCTTATTTATAGTCAGATTTACTGTCATATCTCATCATTTCAGATGCTCACCTACTATCATTCATTCATAAATTGGCTGAGCAGGATCTACAAAAATTGGTCATCTTTCCTGAAGTTTGAATATCCCATAATTCATAGCTGTTCAAGTTGCAGAGGAAATCATTGACCCCACATCTCTTTTTTTAATTTCTCATTTTCGTGGTTCATAACGCGAAAAAGATGAATACATTATTCATTCTCCCTTTGTTTCCAGGATAAATTCTCCACGGAATCCAAGTAATCATCTAGTTGGAATTTCGAATTCTATAGTCGTAAGTCCATTCACTGAATTCATTGTATTCATCATACCTTTACGATGAGAAAGCATTTCAATAATCGTTCAAGCCAATTCATCGTTTACACTTACCACCAAAGTCTCAATTGGCTCCCATTTTTCTCCATCCACTTCACGGAAAATTACCTGAGGAGCTCCGACCTGTAATTCCCATCATTCACGACGGATACTTTCGATAAGAACAGACAAATGAAGTTCTCATCTTCATGATACTAGAAATTTTCCATCTGAAAAATCCACCTCAAGTCAAACGTTTGTTTCTAACTCTTTTTCTAATCTTTCACTCAAATTTCTGGTAGTCATATATTTTCACTCTTTACCAGCAAATGGAGAATCATTTACGAGAAATTCCATCTGTAATGTTGGTTTATCAATCGCTATTGATGGCAAAGGCTCTACGTTTCAAGTTCAAACTGTTTCTCAAACGAAAATATCAGGGATTCATGCTATCGTAATTATATCTCAGCATTGAGCTTCTTCTTGCTCGATTCTTTGAAGTCAAAGAGTAGAAAAAACTTTGTTTACTTTTCATGTCCTAATTTTTCATTCATGGTCTATAATTCTTACTTGAGTTCAGGGCTTCAAAGTTCATTCATATACACGCCCAATTCACAAACGTCCAAGGAAATTATCATATCCTAAATTCACAATCTGCATTCTAAAATCTTTTTCTGGAAAATTAGGGGCTTCTGGCACATATTTCAAAATAGCGTCAAAAAGCGGAGTCATATCTTTTTTTTCATCTTCAAGATTTTCAATAGCATATCACTGTTTTGCACTGGCATACATAATCGGAAAATCTGCCTGCTCATCAGTAGCTCAAAGTAAGATGAAAAGATCGAAAAGCATATCGATAACTTCATTAACTCTAGCTGTAGGTTTATCGATTTTATTGATAACTACGATTGGTTTAAGTCAGAGTTCCAAAGATTTTTTCAAAACAAACTTCGTCTGAGGCATTGGTCATTCATACGCATCTACTACTAGAAGAACTGAATCCACCATACGTAAAACTCTTTCTACTTCACTACCAAAATCGGC
>CAMJDC010000023.1 GCA_946404285.1 uncultured bacterium
ATGTATTTGAGGGAGAAGTTATCAGATTTGTTCCTTATGGAGTATTCGTTCGTGTGTTTGATGATATCAACTGATTGGTTCACCTTAGTGAATTATCTCAGAAAGCTGTAAATAATCCAAATGAAGTAGTAAGAATTGGACAAAAAGTTAAAGTTAAATTGATAGTTATGGATCCTAGAACTAGAAAGATTGGACTTTCAATGAAAGATTTGGATGAAAATAAAGAAGAAAAAGATGTAGAAAAGAAGCCAACTAAAAAATCAGATTTAGCGGATATTGCTGATAAGTTAGAGAAAGAAGAAGCTGAGAAAAAGGCTACTAGAAAACCTAGAGCTAAGAAAACTGAAGCTGAAGAAGAATAGAATATAAAGCATTTAAAAAAGCACCTCATTGTGAGGTGCTTTTTTTATGTGTTGTATAAATTTTTGTTACGTTTTTTATTCTTTCAAGAAATCTATGGAGTTTTATTAGGGATTATAGAAAATTTTATCCCCTTAGTCTTACAATCATCCCCCTTATCAAAGGGGGACAATGATTTTTTATTCTTTTGGTTGTTCAATTGGTTCAGATTTTTCTTCTAAATTTTCTTGTTTTGGTAAGTTTTCAACGTTTGATTTTTTGGATTTTCTTAGTAAGAAAATTCCTCATACAGCAACTACAATACAACTTATTCATATTATTGGTCTAACAGCAAGTCGAGCTATTCATATTGTTATAAATCATACGACTATAGTTAATCATAGAGCGATAATTCCAGTTCAAACTCAGATGATCTTTGAAAGGAATGGAATTACTTTTGCTAAAGTTTCGATGAACTTAAACATTGATGCAAATCCACAGAACATTAAGAATAGTCAAACTAGTCTTAGTATTCGAGTCATGTTTCTATTAGCTTGTTGTGCATGTAAGAACATATCTTCTGCTGTTACGTTTCATTGTTCTAGTAATGAAATGCTTCTTCAGTTTGAAACTGTATAACTAGATAATTCGTTTCATACTTGTTTTCATACGATACTGACTGTTCATGGTTTTACGGATGAGAATGTGATTTTTAAGTCTCAAACGGCTGGTTCGTTAGGATTTTTTCAAATGTAGAGATAATTGTCGTAGATGTGGAAGTTTTCGTTAGATATTGTTGAGGTAGTGTTTGTCGTTGTTCCTTCAGAATTTTCAGTATCTCAGTATAGATAACTATCGTTGTTATTTTCTATTGCGTTGTCTGTAGTGTTTTCTTGAGTGGTAGTATCAGAATTATTTTGATAATTTTCGGGGATTTTTATGTTTTGTTCGTTCAGATTGATAGTTTTATAATCTGTTAATTGATTGGTAAATACATTTGTTAGAGTATATGCTCATAAAGTGATTGGGGATTTTTCTTGTACAGTTGAATTAAATTCTCGGTTTGATGGATTTTCGTGTCCATTGCTTGAATAGAATCTACTTGAATCGATTGCTTCATCGTCCCATTTTGTATCATAAGTATAAGTAGTTGTACAATCTTCGCTTCATCACATATTATCATGGCATTCTTCATGTTCATCTTCATACCATTGGTACATTTCTACAGTTCTTTTTAATTTCAAATCGTCAGTAACGATTCAGAATGTAGAATCTTGTAAAGCTTCTGCAGTTGATGCGGTTTCTCCATAGAGATGAACTTCTTTTCATTCTAATTCAGAATTAATTTGTTCAGCTGTGGTTTCGTTTACCAGGGATGCTCATTCTTTTAGAGCTGCTTTTTGTTTTACGTAATTGTTTTCATTCCAAGCTAAAAGTCGAATTGAAATTCAGACTAGGATAAATCATCAAAGAATAGCTTTTAAACTATTTCCTACACGAGATCCATAGGAATGATGTGATGATACTGATACACTATCGGCCATATTTTTGTTATAGAAAAGTAAAAAATATAGTTTTTAATTATTAATTTTTAATGGAAATGCAAATGATAAACATGAGGTTTGTTTAGATTAATTTACTTATAAATAAAAAAGTTAAAAAACTTTTGACTTTTTGTAATTTTATATATATAATATGAATGTGTATTTATATGTTTATTGAGGTAGAGATGGTAAGGAGAAATGTTAAAACGGTAAATGTAGAAAAAACCTGAAAAATAGGTGACGATACAGGTTTTTCTTGGGGCTTAACATTAGATGGGAATATGAATATAGATGGACATAAAGTTAATTTGCATGATACTATTAATTTGCAATTTGGTAGTTTGTCTGAAATAAAAAATAATGTTGTGGATAGATTGTTTGAAAATTTAGCGAATTTGGAAAACTCTGATAAAAGGAAATTGTCACATTTGGTTTATAGCACCAGTAAACAGATAGAAAAAAATATGGATTTGGAGGATGATTTAAAAAAAATGGAAGAACAGATTTTGAAGTTTAAGGGAAAATATCCTAAGATTGGAGCTGTTTTTGTAAGAAAGGTAAAAGAAGTTAAGGATTTATTACTTAAGGCACAGGGTGGTTTGGGTAGAGAAAAAATGTATTTAGAGATATACAGGATATGGATTATAAAGACAGTAAGAAAACTTGAGAAATTGTTGGATAAGGCAGAAGAACAGGGTGCTTTGAAAGAAAATCAACAAAAATTATTAGAGGAATACAATATGTTATTAGGCGATGAGTTTATGGAAAAAATGAATTCTGATGGTGAAGTAGGTTTAAATGAAGTTTTTCAAAATGATTGGGAGTTTCTTCTATCCTTTTCAGAAGATAGAGCACCTCGAATAAATTTAAATATAGAATGAACAACTTATAAAATAACAAAGTGAGAAAAATATGAAGGGTGAGATTGGAAATCGGATATTAAAAATGCCATTGCAGACAAAGTGGATGATGATTTATATACAGAAGATTTTCAAAATTTTGTTTTAAGATTTATTCTTAGACCTTTTAATGTATGAGAAAAATATGATGATGAAACAATAAAGTATTATGTTAAAAGTATTATTAAGTGTATTAATGATGATAAAAAGAAGATCGTACAAAGAATTTGAAAGTTATATGAAAAGAGAAAAGAAGTAGAAATAAAGATTAGAAGTTTGGAATCTGACATATCAAGGTTTACTGGTATTGTAAGTTGATTGCAGAAATATTTGGATAAAATGAATGATAAAAAGTCTAATAAACAAAAGGAGGAAGAATCTGTTGTTCAAGATGAGTCTGAGTTAAATCCGGATTTGTCTAATCTTGAAAATTATTTGTTGATTAAATATTTAAAGCATCTTAGGGATAATCCTGCTGATTTACAAACGGATTTAAATATTTCAAAAAAAAATATTGATAAGTTTTTGGTGGCAATTAATTATTGGTTAAATATTGGTAAATATTCTGATTTGTTTGGTTGTATATGAAAAAAACATAAAAATGAATCATTATCGGAAGATATTATAAAATTAGACAAAAAAGATGATTTTATAAATTGTTTTGAAAGTATTGCAACTTTTATGTGAAAAAATTTAGATGAAACGTTAAAAGGAAAAATAAAAAATCTTTGGTGTCTTATGATTAGTGATTGTATTTGATGTGAAAAGAAAGTAAATGGTAAGCGAGTATCTCTTGAAGATGATGATATTATTCGTTTATGACAATGGGCTTTGTTAAAACAGAAACAACAAAAAAGTAATGAAGAGATTGATAAGTGGAAAGAGTTATCTTATTTCAAAAGAAATGTCAGTCGAGTAGAACCATTGGATAAAATAAATATTATTAATAATTGTTTTTTTGAAATTTTGTGAAAAAAAATTAGTAATGAAAATTTAGGTAATATATCTGTATATTGAAAAATTAAAGATTGGAAATTAGTTAGGAAGATGTTGCAGATTTTGATATGTGAATTGAATAATAACCAGAGAGAATTTAATGATAATGTGTTAGATGTTGTGAGTAATGCGATGTTATCTTGATTCGGAGTTGAATCTGATATATTGGATAAAATAGAATTATATATAAAGAATTTAATAGATAAAATAAAAACAGAAGATATAATTTGAGAAGATGATATTAATATTTATTTATCTTTAATAAAAGATTCCAATAATAAATTGGGAGAATATTCATCGAAATTAGAGGAATGTGTGTCAGTGAATGATTATAATAATTTGATGTTGGAAATGGATTGTAAGTTGGATGATTATTTTGGAAATAGCTTACAAGAACAAATATATATATTTCATAATGATGTGGTGAAGCAGAAGAATATGTTGGATTGGTATAGTCAATGAATAATTGACGAATCTTTAAATAAAATTCCAGAAGAAATAGATGATAAAGTAGTTCGTATGATAATAATTAAAAAAATATTAGAAACAAGTGATGAGAATTTTAATTTGAAAGATAAGCTTAGTTATATAGCTTCTTTAAAAAAACAAAAAGAGTGACCATTTAAATTGAAAAGTTTTAATGAGAAACATGATGAAATAATCAAGAATATTTTCGGTTGAAGTGGAAATATCGAGGATGTAAGTGAAGATGATGTGAAAAACTTTATTTCAAGATTTAGTGGAAAATATAAGGAGGAAATAGAGAAGATGCAAAAACTATTTCCGAGGGCGTTGAAATTATATGTAGAAAAATTTAAGAGAGACAATTTTGAGGTATGAGATTCGAATTTTTCTGTAGTACAAGTGTGAATTTTAAAAAATGCAGTTGAAAAGTGAAATATTAAAAAAGTATTAGAATATTTATGATTTTATTTTAAATCTGATTTATCTGAACCTGAAATAAATTATAAAATTACTAGTATGGGGTGAACAGTAAAATCAATTATACAACAATTTTATTCAGATAAAAAATGATGTTTTAGTTGTGAGTATATTGATGATAAAAATGGTACAAAACGGCATAATTTAAGATTTGTATCATGAGAGTATATTAGAAATATGGGGAATGATAAATTTACTATATGAAAAGCAACTGATGAATTTAGATTTGACGGAGTAGTAAAAAATGGACTATTTGTGGTAGTTAATATTTTTGAAACAAAAATAAAAATACAGCATGATACCCGTCATAATAGATATGTTAACGCTCAGGTTAGTGAACAGGATAAAGAAATATATGAAGCATGTACTGGAGTTAGTTGGGAAAATAGGGGTAAAAAGAAAAAATAAATTTTTATGATGTAATAAATATTATCTTGACTTTATTATAAAAAATATTATATATAAGTTTATATAAAATAAAAAACAAATGGAAGAACGTGATTATCTTAACAGAAATGGCTTCATTGATGGGGATGATCTTCTAATTGATGAAGTGGTTAGTTCTGCTGAATCTTATAAAGACGTAGCTGCTCTGTGCGGTAGGATTAAAAATCCAAAATCTTTAAAGAGACAACAGAAGGAACGAATAGTTAAGAAACTTATTAAGTTTTCTAAGACTTATGATGAGATTTTGAATGTTAAGTTTTATGCTGAAGAGCTTTTGCATTATTCTTTGACTGACAAACAAGTTTGGCGTTTGATTGAAAAGCTTGTTTGCGCCTCTTCTGACGATAATCAATTGAAAGAGGTTAAAAAGTATGCAAGATCAAAGGGTTTCCTTAGTCGTTATATGAAAGCTGTTATTAGCAAACGTATTGCGGAAGTTTATGAGTCTTAGCTCTCGGCCTTTAAAAAACCTACCGTATTGGTGGGTTTTTTTTATATATTCAGATTTTTTAGAAAACTTGAGTTTATAAGTTTAAACATGATTTTATAAGTCATGCAAATAATGGATGTGGTCTATTTAGTCTGGATTTAAATTCAGGATGAGCTTGAGTGGCTATAAAATATTTTAATTCAGGTAATTCTATAAATTCTACTAATTCTCAATTTGGAGATAAACCTGAAAATACTAATCCATTTTCTAATAAAATTTCATGAAACTTAGGATTAACTTCGTATCTGTGTCTGTGTCTTTCTTTTACTATATTACTAGAAATATCAATCTGGTTAAATTCTTTGTAAAGTTCTCGTGTTTTTGTATTTGGTTTTAAAATGGCATCGTAACTTCATAGACGCATAGTTCATCATTTGTCTGTTATTGTTCTTTGTTCTTCCATAAAATCGATTACATTAAATTCGTTTTCTGGAGTAAATTCTCATGAGTTGGCTTGTGGAATGTTGCATGTAGACCTTGCAAAAGCTATTGTGGCGATTTGAAGTCATAGGCAAAGTCATAAATATGGAATATTTTTTTTCATGCAAAAAGTTGCGATGTTTATCATTCATTGAATTCATCTATTCCCAAATCATCATGGAACTACAATTCATGAAATATTTTTTGAATTACATAGGTTTGTAAACTCATTTTCTCGTCAGTCAGATTCAAATTTTTCTGTGTCAATCCATTCGATATTTATTTTGGTGCTATAATGGGCTCATGCATGTTTGAGAGCTTCAATAACACTGATATATGAATCATCAAGGTGAGTGTATTTCCCAGCGATTCAAATCGTGATTTCGGATTCGGGATTCTTTAGTTTATTTACTAAATTTTCCCATTTACTCAAATCTGAAGATTTATCTTCGTTAAATAATCTTTTGATAATAAGTCTATCCAATCACTGTTTTTGGAATGATAAAGGAAGTTCGTATATATTCTGGTCTAGATTCTCAATGATACAATCTTCTTCCAAATCACAGAACATTGATAATTTCTTTTTTAGTCAGTCTTCTAATGGGTTAGGGGTTCTGCAAATTAATGTGTCAGCCTGAATTCAGAGTTCTCTAAGTTTGATAATCGAATGTTGAATTGCTTTGGTTTTCATTTCTCCGGAAGTAGTTACGGTTACTATTGGAGCAACATGGATGAATAATACATTTTCTCTGCCTAGTTCGTGTCTGAATTGTCTCATCGTTTCTATGAAATGAGGTCATTCAATATCTCCCACAGTTCATCAAATTTCTATGATGGCTACGTCGCTTCATTCAGCGATTTGCATGATTCTATGTTTAACTTCGTTTATTATGTGAGGAATTACTTGAACGGTTTTTCATAGATATTCTCATCTTCTCTCTTTCTTAATCACTGAAAGATAAATCTGACCAGTAGTTGTACTGGAATATTTAGTCAGTTCTTCATTGATAAATCTTTCGTAATGTCATAGGTCTAAGTCGGTTTCAAATCAATCCGTTGTGACAAAAGTTTCTCCGTGTTCGAATGGAGACATTGTTCATGCATCTATCTGTAAGTATGGGTCCATTTTACCCATAGTGACTTTATATCAGGCGGATTTTAGTATTCTTCCAATGGATGCGGCGGTAATTCATTTACCTAGGCCGGAAATTACTCATCATGTTACGAAAATTAATTTCATTGTATTATTCTTAAGTGGGTAAAAAAATTATATACTCATGAAATTGTATTTTTCAATATCAAAAAAAAATATGTGCCAAAAATGTTGAGAAATGTGTGGTTATAAGTTGAATTTAAATATTTAGGATAAAAATCTTTCATAAGAGGGAACATTATTTTTCATTTACCAACTCTTGATACATCTCCATGAGTTTAGCGACACATTCTGATTCGGTCATTTTCGTACTAAATCCATAAGCTTCCATCACAGCTCTATCATTTTCCTGGTGTGCTTTACGAAGTTCTTTAGGCATCGTGAGTTCATCGTAAAGGTCAGCAAGTGAACTATCCGGATAGAGTTTTCTTGCATCAAGGATAGCTTTCGCAGTTTGTTCTATCTTTTTCTTTTGGTCGGCTGTAGGAGTTGGCCGTGGGAAGTTGTTATAAACAGCTGGTGAATAACTATAGCCATTCCCTAGTCTTCACGCAACTTTTCTCATTCGTGCCATATGAACATTAGATATAAGTATTCCAAATAAAATTAAATTTTTTGAAGGAATCATAAAAATTTTATTACTTGTAATTATATCTTTATCTAGAATTGAAATAGGAATATATTTTCTATTATTTGATGATACTTCAGGGATAGCAATATAATCTTCATTTGGTTGTCTAATTTGTGAAAATAGCATAGGAATTTCTGCTTGCTTTTGAACAGCTAAAGTCTTTGTTTTTAATCTTACTTCAGAAACAGCTTTTAATCTTCCAATTATTTCTGGTATTTTTCTATATTCACTTGGATTAATACCTTTTAACCATAAACAATATCTTTTTTTATTATTTATTAATTCATTACTTCAAATAAATAATTTTATAAAATTATTTGTATTAGGGTATTTTCTAATTAAATATTCTCTTTCTTCAGTAGTTAGTATCAAATTTCCTCAATCCCATGGTTTGTTTCATTGAATTATTTTAGGCAAAATATTACTAAATATTTCCTTTCTAGATTTTATATAAAAATCATCAGATTCGGATAAGTATCAATTTATATGCTTTACTATTTTTTCTTGACCATTAAAATATAATTTTTTTTCTTTAACAACATTTTTTAATGAAAATCCTATTATTACACAAACAACTCAAGCCTTTTTACTTGATTCACTAGTCCAAACAAATGATTTATACGCATAATTAATTTCGATATTATAATTTTCAAATAATGGTTTCCGCAAAAGAGAAACTTGTTCTCCTTGTGTTATAGAATTAGTAGATACAAAAGCACATTGTATCTTTGTATTTTGTATATAAATCGCACTTTTCTTATACCAAGCAGAGACATAATCAAGTTTACCATAACCAGCAACATCACTAAAAAGGTTTTTCATATCCTCTTTTTGGGTATTTTTATTGTCTGTCATAGAACTTCATACAAAAGGTGGATTTCACATAATATAGTCACACTCTTTATTTGAAATCACTTCATTCCAATTTGTTGTTAATGCATTTCAGTGTTTTATATTCGTATAAGATTTTAAAGGCAGAAAATCTAAAGGTCTTCATAGAATTGACTCAGTTTCATTCATCATTTGAGATTCAGCTATCCATAATGCTGTTCTCGCAACAGATACAGCAAAATCATTAATTTCAATTCAGTAAAATTGATTGATTTGTACATTTATTGGATTTATTATTGTCTTCTGTAATTTTCAAACATGACTTATCAAATCATTTTCTAATCTTCTGAGTGAAAGATAAGTTTCAGTCAAAAAGTTTCCACTTCCACAAGCAGGATCAAAAAATTTAAGTTTTGATAATTTTTCCTGAAACTCTGCTGCTGTTGCTAATTTTGTACTCAACTTTACTTCATCATCAATCTCTTTCTTACAATTTTCTAAATCCTTTTTCAAATCATTAAGGAACAAAGGATCAATAACTTTATGAATATTCTCTATTGAAGTATAATGCATTCCACCACTTCTTCTTGTCTCTGGATTTAATGTAGACTCAAAAACAGCTCCAAAAATAGTTGGAGAAATCTCCGACCAGTCAAATCAGTCTGAAGCTTCATTCAGAATTAAGTCTCTTATTTCTTCTGTGAATTTTGGGATTTCTATATTTTCATTTGAAAATAATCATCAGTTTACATAAGGGAATTGAGCCAATTCATCTGATAAATATTGGTCTCTATCTTGGTCTTTTGTGTCCAAAATTTTGAATAACTCAATGAGAGATTTTCTCATGGCATCCAAATCATTTGAATATTTCACCAAATAATCATGAAACATGTCTTTTTTACCAAAAATTTCGGCATCTTCAGCATATAAACAAAATACAAGTCTGACACAGAGTTCGTTTAATGATTTATGTGATTCTTCATTGTCCAAATCTTTGTATTGTTTTGCAAAGGCATCATAGATTTTACCTATCAATTCTCATGCTTTGAATGATATTTCTTCTTCTTTCTTGATATGTTCAGCTTTTTCATTTACTATGAAACTTAGTCTATAATATTCTTTTGCAAGATTTTTTAGCAAAATTTCTTCTGGTTCTGCATTCGGATTATTCATATCATAAACTAAAAATGATTGAAAATTACATGTAATAATCCATCTTGGTCTTTTATCATAAGGCAATTCTGCCGAATATCTTTTGGCTTGTTGAAATGGATTTAGCAGTGAACCATCAGATTGTTTGATAGGTTCTCTCAGATTTCTATTGATTCATTTTTGTTCAATAAGTACTTTGGTACTTGGAATAAATCAGTCTATAAATCAGTTTGCTTTGTCTATTTTTACATGGTCTTCAAATTCTATAAATTGAGTTGGATTTTCTACTCATAATACTTTACTCAATAAATCAATCCAAAAAGGCTGAGATTGTCATTTCTCATATCATTTTCATTCTCGCTCTTTTATGAAATTTTTGATTTGTTCTTTAATTAGTGAGTCTGATGCCATAATTTTTTGTAGTTTTTATAGAATAAATCCTACTTTTTTATAAACATCTTCCACTTTCTTTTCAGCGATTGGAGCTACAGATTCTTTTCATCTCTTTAATATTTTAATTATTTCTTCATCAGAAATTTCAGCATATTTTTTCTGGATTGGAGTGAGAGTCTCCATTATTTTTTCAAATAGATAATCCTTAGCTTCTTTGAAACTAAGTCCACCTCTTAAATATCTAGTCCTAAGAGCTTCGTCTTCTTCTGGAGTGAGAAATAATTTACATAGATTATAAACATTACATTCATCTGGATTCTTAGGTTCTTCTACTGTTTGAGTAGATGTTGGAATTTGTTTTACTCTCTTTAAAACTGCTTTTTCATCATCGAGAAGTCAAATGTAATTGTTGTATGATTTTGACATTTTACGTCAATCGCTTCAGATTATTGTAGCTACTCTACTGTCGATTAAAGGCTCAGGAACTTTGAAAGTCTCTCCATATTCTCTGTTAAATTTTTCAGCGAAATCTCTGGCGTATTCTACGTGTTGTTTTTGATCTTTACCAACTGGAACATAATCAGCATCGTAAATTAAGATATCTGCAGCCATTAAAATAGGGTAGTTGAAAGTTCAAACGCTGATTGTTCAGGCATTTCATTTTGCTAAAGCTTCTTTGTATGAATGCATTCTTTCCATAGTTCACATAATTGTTAGACATGAAAAAACTCGGTTCATCTGTGCATGTGCTGGGATATCTGCAGGATTATAGATATAGAATCTATTTAAATCCGCTCCACAGGCTGCATAAAGTTTTACAATATTTATTGAATTGTTCCTAATAGCATCTCAGTCGTGAAGTGCAGTTAGTGCGTGCATATTTGCTAGGAACATGAATATTTCTGCATCTGGATTTTCTTCTGACATTTTTAGAAAAGGTTTGATAGCTCAGAAGAGATTTCATAAGTGTAGTTGACTGTCAGTAGGTTTTACTCCAGTTAGGATTCTTTTGGACATGTCTATATATTAATAATATCTAAATTGTTATTATGTATGGTAGAAAATTGTGATTTTTTTTCAAGGGGTAAATTTTTGTCAACATTTCTACTTGAAAATATGTGTCTATTGTTTATAATTTAATGGTGTAAAAGGTAATTTTTAAAATTATTATAGACAAAACATGACAAAATGACTTTGACTATTCTTTGCATTTTATTTTTTGGTTGGGCAACCTGCTATACTTTGATGGATGCAAAATGATAATAATTTTTATTGGTTAGCATGACTGAATGCATGAGTTTTTTTTGTTGCTTGGCTTGTTTCAGCTATGTTTAAATATTCTGGAGAAGATGTTAATTCAGAAACTATATCGTCACAATTATTGTGAGAAAAATCTGAAAATGATTCATGATCAGGAGTTTCTGTGGTAAAAGTTCAAGAAACTACAGTGAAAGAAATTGAAGTTGCAAAAGTTGATATGAAAGATGAGGCATCACAGTTGCAGAGTGCTTTATCTGGGGAAAATAAGCAAAAATTACAAGAAGATAAATGAAAAATAGATACAGAGGAGAAAACGATGAAAGAGTGAGTAACTATTCCAAAAATAGTTCAGCCTTTGTGAGCATCTTGACGTCCTACACAAAAGAAAAAGAGAAAGAAGGAAGTTAGTTATGGACAATGGATAGTATTGCTGTTAACACTTGCAGTTGCATGAATTATAGCATATACATTGTGGGAATTCTTGTGAAATTGGTGAGTAGCTATTGCATTATTTCTTGGATGGATATTGTATCTTGTTATATGAAAGTTATTTGATGTGAATGGATTTTATGCAGCAAGGAAACTTTTTACTAATTGGCTGTATATATTATTAATACTATGATGAATTTGATATGGAATTTATGCTACACAGCAAGAAGGTTTGTCTTCATTCTTGCCACGTGATTGGGCTGATAAAATTTCATCATATACGAGTAAAATGTTTGGATGAGATGATGAATTTGATGATAGTACGTGAGCTATATATGTATTTGAATGAACGGGAGAGGTTATTACAGATAGTGAAGGTGTTATAAATGATTTCGGTGATACTTTAAATGAAGATGCTGAAGTTTTGGATAATAGTGCAGATACATGAATTGTGGAAAATTCTGAACCGGAGGTTAACGTTCAACCTGAGGTGGTTGCACAGCCTGAAGCTATGGCTGAACCTGAAGTTAAAGTTGAAGAACAACCAACAGTTTCAGATGATCCTAATAGAGAAATAACAATGTGAGAAGCTGTGAAACATTTGCTTCAATGATATACATTATCTACAAAGAACGATAAGTCTTTCACTTATGTAGCTAAATCAAATGAGCTTTATCCATATTTCAAAACAGCTCAGGAGAAAGCTATGATTTGATTTGATACAAACCCTAATAAGAGAATTTCATGTGAAACATATATGTCATTAATGTGAATATTGGAATGATGGAGCGTAAATATTTATGATAGAAGTCAGACTAGAAATATTTATTGGAATAAGGCGAATGAACTAGGTAAGACAAATTGATGTGCAAAATGATCTTTTGTTAAAGTAAAGAATTTATAAAATTATTGATTTAAAAAATCCTCTTTTGATTTCGAGGATTTTTTTTATTGTGAAAGTTTTTTAATTGTATCTTTTTGTCACCAAATAGTGAAAATATTTCCAAATAAACTGGCTACTGTCATTGGACCAATTCAACCAGGTACGGGACTAATTGCATAAACTTTATTTTCTATTTTCTCGAAATCTATATCTCAAGTAGATTTTCAGTTTAAAAATCAATATCAAACGTCTATTAAAATCTGATTTTTCTTTTTGTTTATAAATTTATCATCAATTAAGTGTAAAGCTCATGTGCATGAAATGATTATGTCGGATTTTTGAGTTTGAGACATTATTTCTTCAGGTGTATTCCTAATATCAAAAGTGAATACGTCAGCTCATTTCAACTGTAAATATCTGCTAATTGGGCGTCAAACTATGTCGCTTTGTCATATTACAGAGATTATCTTTCATTCAAAATCTCATAAGTTGTAGGCATTCCATAATGAAATTATGGCTTGTGGAGTTGCTGGTAAAAATTCGATTTTTCATTCAAAAGACCATTCTTGTAATTTATCTCAAAGTCAATCCATATCTTTTAGGGGGGTGATGGTGTCGCAAATTTCTTTTTGATATGGCTTCAATTCTTTAGTTAGGGGTAATTGGCAAATTATTCATACGCAACGTTCATCGTCGTTTAATTTATTTATTAATTCTATCACTTCATTTTTATTAGAATATTCTTTTTTTTGATATTCGACTAAACCTGGGTATTCGTTTTCAAATCAAACTTCTCATTGTCAAAATACCAAAAAATCAAATCAGATTTCTTCTGAATATTTTTTCTTTAATTTTACATAGACTTGTGAAGGATTACTTTTCCCAAAAAATAACACTGCTACGAATTTTTTTTCATTTCAAAAATACTGAGTTCTTAGTTCTCTATATTCTTTTTTTAATAATTCAGATTTTTCTTTTCATTTAAGTAGTAGCATTATATTTTTTTAATTTAAAAATTTTAAGATATAAGTTTCAGCAGTATAACGAAGTTGTATTATAATTTCAATAAAAGTTGTGGAAAATATTTTTGAGAAATTTTTTCGAGTGTTTTGAAAAAAATAACATTAATGATAATTTTTATATTGATTTGTCTATATAAATATGTATATTATATTTATATGTAAATACATGTTTTTTTAGATTTTGTTGTATAATAATATGAGAGAAACTTTCGATTCATCAAAAGAAAAAGGCATTATCTTGCCTGAAAATCTTCAAAATTTTAGAAAACTTATGGATATTTGTTGGGAATCTTTAGAATTATCGAGACTTATTGCATTGAGGGATGAAGAAAAAATAAGGGGTGAAAATAGTTTAACTGGAAAACTTGGAACACTTGGTAATGATTACCAGCATATATTTGATGTATATAGTAAAACAGATCCTAGTAAGGAGGAAATCAATGAGTGGCTTGAGAACATTCAAAAATTTTTGATTAAGTTGAGCAAAATAATTGATGAGATGGTTATTCCTGCAAATAAGTGAAAAAATGATATAGTAGATTGATTTGTTAAAAAAATGTTTGAGATAAATGATTCTTTTAATGAGTTGAATAGAGATATAAAAAAGCAAAAATATGCAGCTTTTTCCCAAAATAGATGATTATATGAAGATGATTATACTACTAAATTTAGTGTTGCTGAAATGTATAATACTGTAGTTAAGGATTATGATGCAATAAAGGAGGACAATAAAAAGTTATGAATTTTTGTATATCGTTCGTTATTAAAGCTTACAAATAAAGAGTTGAAAATGTTGTTAGGTGAAGTTTGAGAGAAAAAGGAAATCTTATCGGAGAAGGATTTTGAAGAGGTACTTGTAAATTTGAAAAGTTCATTTAATGATACTTTGGAAGAAAAGACTGTTTTATCGAAATGAGATTTTGGTAATTTATCTAGGGAGTTAAAGAGATTGTTAGCTGAAAAGGCAGATGAAAAGTTTAAAAAAATATCTGAAAAATTATTTGTTATGGATTATCTTAATATTGTATCGTATGAAGATTTTTGTAAAAAATATAATTATTTAAAAGATATGCAAAAACAATTAATTGTATTGGAAGATAAAATAGATGAATGTTTTGATGAATGAGGAAATTTGGAGCCAAATGCAGATATTAGAAATGTATATATGGAAAACTTGAGAGATCTTTTGGATCCTAATTTCTTTCAAAGAAAAATCTACGAGATTGGGAAAGTGCTTAGTAATAAAAAAAGAGAATAATTAATTGAATATTGATTTATTATTCTATAAATCTAGCTTGAGAGCTATCTAGTAAAGGATTGTACATACGAAATAATAGAGAAACTACTCCGGCAGTGTCTAAACGTTCGGCAGACATTCATAAATCATTTAGTCCGGCGATTAGTACATTTTCTCTAGTTTGAATATTTTGTTCGTTTTTTATGAAAGTTCTATATCTTTCTACAATCATTTCTACACTGTCTTTTGCATTTAGTATATTTAAGAATTTATCTCGTCGTGATCTATTAACTTGTTCGGCATCTCTTTCGTCTCGATAGTATGGAATGATTATATAAAATTCTTTAATGAATATTAAACCTTGTTGATCATCTATTCATTCCAAAAATGAAACATAAGTCTGACCTTGATTTTTGAGTGCAGGATTGCTTATCTCGGTCAGATTTTTTTTGAGATATCATAAATATTCTGTTAAGTCTAGGTAAGTATTACGAATTAATATTTGAATAGGGAATGCTAATCAGTTTAAAAATCTTTTATATTGTTCGAGAATTACTTGTTGTTCGTCATAATTTTTTAAATCAAGGTTTAATCACTCTACTTTGATGATGGAGCGTAATCATCAGTCTTTTAGAATTACAATTCCATTTTTAATTTCAGAAATAGGAAGCATAGTTTCCGTATTAAATAAGTTATCAGGATGTCATTTTTTAACTTTTGTTTTATCGAGATCGAGAATTCCCATTTCTTAATTAGATAGTTAAATAAAGCTGATTGTTGGTGGATGGTTCGATGTGCGTTGATGTAATTACATTTTCTCATATTTTATCTTCGTTCTTTTTCCATTTATCTTGGAACCATCGGAATATGAAGCTGACGATTAACCATGATAATCATATTATACCTAATGCAATGAAAATTCCAACTAAATTTCATTTTGCATTTTCGACACTTTTATCATTATCGGAGAAGAACATTGTATAAAAAGTGTACATAACCATGATTAATGCAATGAGACTTAGGAGTCATAAAGCCATATTGAGGATAGCTCTTACATAGTATATGAATTTATGATCTCAATAAAGTGCATCTCTATTGAGTCAAAAGACTTCTAGAAGCTTTTTTAAGATTGATTTTTCTCCGTATTCTTTGTCAATGTCAACTTGATCTTGAAGTTCTGTAGTTGGTTTAGCGTTTACATATGTTGGATCATAAGGAAATTTATATGCATCACTTTCTGATGGATCTCAACCATTAATTCAAATACAGGTACAAGATAATGGTATTACGAAAGTTAAGAGTGTTAAAATTGTTTTTATGAATTTTCTTATCATTTTTTTCTTTTGAAAGATATAAATTTTTTTATTATTGTGTATTCATTCATGAGTTAGATAAAGCTTTAATTAATCGGATTATTGCACTGACGATAAGTCGTGATAGACCGATTCAAGCTAAAGCTAGTGCTGCAGTACTAATTCCTTTTTTACCTTTGGATGCATTAGTATCATTATTTCATGAGGAAAGAATCAAAAATCCACAATATATCATATAAACTAGAGCGATAAATCCTAATAATGATAAAAGTCGGTTGATTGCTATTTGTATTAGAGTTGTTACATATCATAGTCATGTAGTGTAATTTTCAGGTTCAGGTAGTCGTAGAATTCATTTTATTTTTCTACTTATTCGATGACTTCATTGGCTTATTTCTATTGTTTCTTGTTCATCGATTGTTGTAGTTGATTCTGTCTTCATATTGGGAATTATTGGATTTCAATCACTTAATTCTCATAAACATGGATTGTATAAAAAGTTAATACAAATAGGTAGTATGATTCCTAGTAAAAATAATCAGATTTTTTTAAATTTTTGCATTATTTTTGTTTGTAATACATAAAATTTTCACACTTAATTATATTCAGAATTGTATAAAATGCAAATTTTTACCGACAAAATTTAACTAGAAAATGGCTAGTAATTCACTATACTACCACACAGTTTTTCAAATTATAAAATTTTCAAAAATATGGCAATTAGGAATATTGCAATTATTGCACACGTAGATCATGGTAAAACTACACTTGTAGATCAACTTTTACAGCAGTCATGAACCTTGAGAGCTCTTGAATGACAGGATTTAATTATGGATAATAATGATCAGGAAAGAGAACGTTGAATTACAATTTATGCCAAAAATACAGCAATAATTTACAAATGAGAGAGAATAAATATTGTAGATACTCCAGGTCACGCCGATTTTGGTAGTGAAGTAGAAAGAGTTTTACGTATGGTGGATTCAGTTCTTC
>CAMJDC010000024.1 GCA_946404285.1 uncultured bacterium
AGAAAATTAAAAAGCTGATCATATTCAAAATCAGAAATTATTGGAGCATTTTGGAGATAATAACGGCGATTATGTTCAGTGATACAATCTATCAATTCTTGATAAATCTCACCAATATTTTGGAGCTTGGCTAAGTCAGGAGTATTTATAAATTTCTGTAGATATTGAGTTTGCTCTGAAAGCGTCATTGATGATGGGATAAGTAAATTATTCACTTTTAATATAGAAAAATAAATCATAAAGGCAAATAAAAAAAAGTCCCTAAAATTTTGACTTTTTTTTGTTGGATGTGTATAATTAAGTATAAACTTTTATAATCTAACTGTCCAAAATGGAAAAAACAAAAAAAGAACTATTGCGTCAATCTGAAAAATTTTTAGAAGAATATGTGGGACAATGAAAAATAACGCAAGAAAAGAAAGATGAAATTTTAAAAGCTTTAAATGAATCGCCTGATTGAAAATGATTTTTTGATTACTTATCAAAGAAGTTATGAACAAAAGTAGATATAAAAGACAAAGAAAGTCTTAGGAGAATTATAGAGAAGAAGTGATTAAATTTTGATGAATTATGGAGTGATTATGTGAAATTTTTATGAAAGACTACTAAAAATGTTAAAGCAAAACAAAGATTGATCAAAAAAAAATTAGAAGAAGAAAATGGTGAATTACAAACTGAGAAAGGCTCTTTAGAAAGAGAAATTTCAGAATTGAATGATAAAAAATCTGGATTAGAAGGTGAAATTTGAAAATTGAATGATGAAAAAGCTAGTTTGGAAGAGGCTAAGAGAAGTGATGTACATGAATTATTGAAAAAGTTTAATCAGGATTGAATGGTATGAGATGTTTCTGTTCTTGATAGTTTTAGAGAACAACCTGACTGGAAAGATCTTTCAATGAAACAAAAAATAGAAAGATTTTCAGAATTGTTATTTTCAACTTGAATTGCTGAAACAAAGGAAATTGAATTAGGTAAAAAAGTTACAATAAGAATTCCTTGAGAGAAAGAAATAACATTAATGTTTTCTACTCGTGGATATCCAGAAGCATGTCCACGATATAATCAAATCATGGATGATGATATAGAAAAACGAAGCAATGATAATGCAAAGAAATTTTGATTAATGTGTAAGGCGGAATGATGTGAGATGTTGTCAAAGAAAACAGTGAAAAAGATTTATTCAATATTATATGAATTATTTGAGAAATTATGAAGAAATAATATAAATCTTGATAAGGATTTATATAAATTTGCTATTATTCTATTACAAAGTTTATGATCTGATCCTAGAGGAATACGACTAAGTGATAAAAATTTGAGAAATGATTTATCTGGAAATACACTTTATTCTTTATTATATTATCCTAGAACTCGGTGAAGCTCTGAAGTTATGTGATTGAGTGATGGTGATCGAGACCAACGTTATTTGGCATTTTGTAAAATTTGATAGAATAATTTAAGATAATATACTAGTCCATTGATTTTTGATGAATAATTAATATAAGTCTGGTCAGATTTATATCTACTTTTCCCACATGAGTATTTCAGATTTAATCATGTATCTTGTATGAATATTCCTATTTGGAGTATTGATTTCTAGAACAATTAAATACGAAAAGCAAAAGAACTACGAAAGAAAGATAAAAAAACATGAGAAAGAAAGAAAAAAAGCGAGGGATGATTATTACGCACAACGTAATGAAACGAAAGAAGATATTGATGAATTTGATGAGGCTAATGATACTGATGAACATGAGGAGTTAGAAGATTTTATAGAAGAAGTTAACGAAGCTTGATTTGATATTGATGAAGAAGAAGCTTTGCAGTATATTTCAGATTGAAAGTCTCCTGAAGATTATGTCACTTATATGGAAGATTTCTATCAGTGAGATGATGATATATCAGATGATGATAGTGATGATAACTCAAAAGAAAAAGCTGAAGAATACATAAATGATATGAGTGCACTTTGATATGATATTACAGATGATGATGCTGACGAAATGGCTGATGAATGATTTGATCCTGAAGATTATGCTGAAGAATTTGATGAAGAAAATATAGACGATTTATAGTCATAAAAATTATAAATGTCAACTTTATAGAATGTAGGTGGCGTTATTCAAAACTAATTCTGATATAGACAAAAGAGACAAATTATTGACATTTATTAAAAATAAAAAATTATCATAATTTATCACTATTTAAGATTCATAGAAATACATCATTTTGGAAACCTGATTTCATTCTCATTCTGGATAAGGTCTCAGTCCCATATATCAGGTTTTATGCCATTTGTAGTAATTTCTTAATTGATCCTCAATATCAAATCCATTACATCTAATCAAGGAATCTGCTAATAATAAAGCCATTGCAGTATCATCCGTTCGTTCTCATTCATCCATATCTAAATGGTTCGGTATTGTTGTATATTCTTTCACCCATTCAAAATCATCAATCTGCAAAAATTCAACAGGTGCTCAAAGTGCATCTCATACGGCACCACCAACCATTACTCATAAGAATTTATCCAAGATTTTTGGGTCAGATTTTTTATTATCTTTTTTCATTTCTCCGATAATTTGACCTATATCTTCCATTATTTATTAAAAAATGAAATAAAATTTAATTCATAACGATACAATGAAAATTAAATCCTCTTTGACATTCAGTACAAACATCCATAGGTCCAGCCCTTCCACACATAAGTTTCCAAGTTCCGCTAGGGGAGTTGAAATAAATATGAATCATCTTTTTCCCACAAAGCGGACATCTTTCCTTACTCTCCGTATAGGTATCTTTACTAGAGTATTTCTCAAGGCGTTTCTTAAGGTCTTTTCCCATGAGAGAGTATATACCTCATCTATGCTTTTTTGAAGTGTTATATTCATTGATACATTTTTCTATATCTTCTCGAGGGAAATCCGCTTCATTTGGTATATATTGTTTATGTATACGACTAAAACAACTGCTACATGCATCTTCATTCCAATCACATTCACTACCACAGAAACGACATTTCATTAATACTTTTCCAAACAAGTATTTCTCAGGTATCTCAATGAATGTTTCCAATCCTCATTCATTTGAAAATTGATGATTAACTCACTTCAATTCCATAACGTGTGCTCTTCTAACCTGAATTAATAGTGGATTGAATGGATAATCAGTATCTTTATCTCACTGAACTATTGTTATCTTTCATTTAAACATATTCAGACTCTTTTTCAATTTCTCAAAATCCACTCTAAGTACAGGATTTATAAGCAAAATCTTCTCTATTTCTGGATATTTATAAGCAAATCTTCCTACAAAATGTCCTCATGCTGAAAATCACACAGCATATATCCTATGTCTTCTATATCGGCAATCTTTCACTTTCTTTTTCACAAATTTCATTGCACAGTCAAAAAATAATTCAGGATTATCTCGAGATATTCATGGATTTTCTATCACAAAAACATTCACTCAATGATTTTTCACCAAATTATTTGCAATAGTTTCATACTTATTCTGATATCATTGAGTAGTCCCTCATTTTCAGACTATTATCATTACGACAATCTTCTGCCTTCCTTTATAAAAATCTGCCTCTACTTCGTAGTTCGTAGGGGAGTTTTTAGGAATTTTCAAATCTCATTTATCAGTTGGCAATTCAAAATGCAATTTTTCTGGCTTCATGATTTAAAAACACAATAAAAAATGACAAATATAAAATACTGAGAAATATATATTTTACAATCAAAAATACACAAAAAACTATAACCAATAGTTATCAGATTTTTATTATAATCTATTGAAAAATCAGGAAAATCTTTATAATGTAATAAATAAACAATTTACTTTTACTATGATATTACAAATGGTTAAAATAGAAGATATGCTCCTTTGATATTGGGTGTATAAAAATGTTTTAGAAAAAAATGAAGAATCTGATTATGATGATTACGATAAAGAAGAATATCAAGAAAGACAGGAAGAAATAGAGGAAATTATGAATGAATATTGAGTAGATGAAGACGAGGCAGAAGAGATTTTAGATGATATGTAAAAATGAAAAACTATATCACAGTTCCAGAAATTATAGAAATTTACAAAATTTCACAAAATATCGTGAATACGATTTTGAAGAAATACAAAATTGATGCATTCAAAGGTAAGAAATGATTATTAATCAATTTCAAGGATTTTCATAAAGCATATACTTCAGCATATAATCCATCATTATTTTCAGATTTAGATAAGAAAAGTAAATCAAAAACAACACCAAGAAAACCAGAAGAAGTGGAAGAAATGATTAAATTTGCAGACACAGATGGTTTATTCCTAAAATTATTTTCTAAACCTTGTAAAAAGGTTGAGAAACAACGTATTGCAAAATCTAATAACCTATTTATTTAGAAATAAAAAAAAGTCAGATTTTTTTTGATTTTTATTAAAAAATAATATATAATCATAGTATATGTATTTTATCCACAATTAATTTTCATGTTTGAATTCATATGAATGATTCTAGAATTAATAACTAATCCTAAAGGATCAATTTTAAAATTGGCATTATTAATTCTATTTGTTGCTTTAGTCTCAGCATTGCGAAATTGAAATGATAGTGTTGTATATATTTTTTTATGAATATTTTATTTAGTAGTACTATATTGATTAATATCTTTTGTAAGAAATTCAAAAAATGGTACAGAAATGTGGATTAAAGTAATACGAATTATAGCTTTGGCGTTGTTAGTCTTGTTATGTTATAAGGTAGAAAGCCAAACGGTTTTGTATGTTTACCTTTGAATACTATGAATACTCCTGATATATACACTACGGATAGTTATTTCCTGAAAAATAAAAGATACTAAAGACAAGTTAAAAGATACAAGTTTGAAAGAAGAAATGTGAGAATCTATATCAGATTTTACGAAATGACAAAATAAATGACTATGATTATAAGTAGCTCATTTTAAATATAAAAAAACCATGTTATATTACTGAGATTGATTCATGCGCAAATGATTTTCATAATCTCTTGAAATATGTGAAATTATTTTTATACAATGACTTGTTAAAGAGTCCTTTTATTTTGTTACCAAATATAACTATGGAATGAATCGGAATTTTAGTGTTTATTATCCTAGTTGTTGTCATTGCAGGACTTAGAGTAGTAAACCAGTATGAGAGAAAAGTTTTATTCACACTTTGAAGATATTCTGGAATTCTGAATCCAGGACTCAGAGTTATTATTCCTTTTATCCAAACTACACAAACTGTAGATATCAGAGAAAAAGCTGTAGATGTTCCTAGTCAGGAGGCAATGACAAAGGATAATATCTCTTGTTCAATCAATGCTGTACTTTATTACAAAGTTAAAGAAGCTGAAGTAAATAAAGCTGTAATCAACGTTAAATATCTTGATTATGCAATGACTCAGTTCGCTCAGACTACAATGAGAAATATCGTTGGACAGTTCGAACTTGATGAATTACTTGCAAAGAGAGAAGAAGCTAGTCAAAAAATTAAAGCTATCGTTGATGAAAAATCTGACAGCTGGGGAGTAGATGTACTTTCAGTTGAATTAAAAGATATTATTATTCCTGCTGATCTTCAGAGAACTATCGGAAAACAAGCAGAAGCAGAAAGAGAGAAAAGAGCTAAGATTATTACTTCAGAGTGAGAATTGGCATCTGCTGAAAATCTAGTTAAAGCTGCTAATATGCTTTGAACTGCTCCTGGAGCTTTACACTTGAGGACATTACAATCAATTAATGATCTTTCAAGTGATCAATCTAATACAACAGTTTGGATGATTCCTATGGAGTTACTTGATGCTGTTAAGGGATTTGGTGCAGCTTCTCAGGCTTATGCAGACAAGAATAAGAAACCTGAATAATTCAATTCAAGTATATATTAAAAAAAGAGCCAAACTTAAGATTTGGGCTCTTTTTTAAAATTTTAAAAATAGTTTAAAAATGGATTTCATCATACACAGAAAAAAGTCCCTCATTTTTTGACAATTTTACGCATTATGAATATAATATATTAAACTGATTTTTTATTCTATATGTGTGAAGATGGGAAGACTTAGTAAATCAATGGATTATATCAAGACAGGTTTTAAAGATGCCTGAGAATGATATAAACAAGCATTTAAAGATGTAAAAGACAGCATCACTGGTGGTATTAAAACATTTAAAAATGCTAAGAAAAATGGAAGATCTATATTTGATCAAGAATATAGGGACAATCTAGCTCAAGATTTGAAAGAATTAAGAAAACGTTGAAAAACTTGAAGAGAACTAGCAAGAACACTATTAACAGAAGAACAATTACGTGTAGGACCAAAATGAGATTCAAAATTTTTTGAATCATTGTGAAAAAATAGGAAGGTTTGAAATGATGTAGCAAAACAGCTAATTGAAAATTGAAATTGAATGACCGTAGTTAAATACATAGATAAATTTAAATGATTGAATAAAGATTTAGCAAAACAATTAATTGAAGTTAAGTGGAGTGATGGTGATGTAACTATAGATAGTGGTTTAGAATGTGTAGCACTAAATATCGATAAATTTGAATGACTTGATAATGAAATAGCGGAAATCTTGATTGACAGGTGATTTGGATGAAGCGTTGCATGCTATTTATGAAAATTTGAATGAGTTAATCACAAGGAAATAGCAATTAAACTAATTGAAAAATGAAGATGATGGGCAGTTGTTTATTATATAGATAGATTTGAATGATTAGACAAAGAAGTAGCAGAAAAATTAATTAAAGATTGATATTGAAATTTTGTATCAAAAAATCCAGAAAGATTTGGTTTCTAAAATGAAAAGAAAATCAATTAGGAAAAGTTGATTCATTAATTTGAGTCAGCTTTTTTTATAATAATGATATATTGACTTTTGTTAGTAAAACTATATAATTAATATAGTCAATTCTTTATACTATGCACTTATAAAATGCTAAAGGAATATTTAAAACCAGAGTTGATTGAAAATTCAAAAGTAAAGTCAATATTAACACAATATAATGACGGGCTTTTGAGTATAATGAATAGTGAGTATATGTCTTATGAAGACTTTAGAGAGCTCGTTAGGAGTATGTCAAATAAAGATCTAGATAACAACTCAGATAATGATTTTGAATTTACAGGTCCAGCTGTAAAAAAAGGTACACACATTTATGAACGAAAATTAAGGATACTACACGATACATTATTTAGAAATCTTATAAGTGATGAAGAAAAACTAGATGGAATAATAAAATTAGTGAATGAATTGATGAGAGATATTAAATAATAAAAAAGCTGATTCGTGATTGAGTCAGCTTTTTAAGTTTTTTAAATATACTTGAAAAGTTTTGATAGAACCTTAAATTATAAGGTAATATTTAGTTATTAGTTGTCATCTTATGAATAAAAGAACTAAATCTAGATTTTTCTGAGATGTAGATATTGTAGGAGATCGTACAGGTATAGAATATCCACCTACAGAATCTTTAACAAAGGATCAACGTTTTGGAAATGAACTTATTATATTTTTAACGATATTTTGTATAATGTTTTTTATATGAATAATATCAATTTGACGAGAGAGTGGATTTGATTGAAAGGATATCGGAATAATTATAATCTGATTATTTATCGTTTGTATCCCAATATTCTTATGGATAAAACAGAGAAAAACTTTAAATGCGGTTGAACAGCTAAAAACCTATTGAAAAGTTATAGAAGCTAGTATCGTTTATGCTAAATTTGCAGAAATTCATAATAGAACAAGTAAAGATTTTAAATCATATACAATTATAGCAAAAAAGTGAGAAATTTCATATGCCGCTTCATGAGTTTTTTCTCGCCCAGTAGATATAAATGATTGAGATAATGTGCAAATTTTTATAGATCCACAGAATCCTGCAATTTATTATATGGATTTAGAACGCTTTTATCTATAAATAAAAAGCTGATTCGTGATTGAGTCAGCTTTTTTAGTTTATCATCCATTAATTTCTACATTTCTCAGCATTTTCCTATAAATCAGTTTGACAATAAATATCAGTAAAACTAGTCGTAAAATCTGATAAGGTAAGTAAGAAAAGAAGAACTCTAAATCTCATGTTGAGAAGAATTTTGCAGGTCAGTATACATAATATTGAAAAGGTAAAAACTTTGAAATATTCTGCATTCGGATAGGGTAGATACTTATTGGGAAAAATACTCATCCGAAAATGAAATATAATTTATTGATAGTTAATCTAATAAATGAGCTGTCTTCGAGTATGAATGCAAACAATGCAATTATCAAAGAGACAAGAGATAACATACAGATTCATATAATCATACTTATCAAGAATAGAAACATTTTTCATAGTCAGAATCGTGGAAATTCTCACAAGAAGATAAATATTATACATCCCGACATGAGCCCAATAACACTGATATTAAGCAGATTCTTGAAAAATCACTGAGAGAAATAGTATCCAATAAATGAAATAGGTTTGTTTAGATAAGTAACGATAGATCCTCCTTTGATTTCTTCTATCATATCCACATCCCTCCAGTTAATCATAATCAATTCCGCTACAAAAATATACCAAGCATACATTCATATTTGAATTCATGAGATATTGTCTATTCATTTTGCATTTGCTCAGAATGTAACGAGCAGAGGAATAATGAAAACGAACATCAAAAGGTGTATATTCTCCAGAATTATTATGTATATGTAGAAGAATATCTCTTTCAGGAAGTAAAATCAGATTTTTATGTACTTTAGCATTTTATTTGCTGTTAAGTGTTAAAATGATTTACATTTGATGAACCAGGTTTCAGCTTGAATATCTCTTTAATCATCTTTTGAAAACAAATATTCATAACGTTAAACTCAATACGCAAAATCATACTAATAATAGCCATTGTCATAAAGTAGCCGTTCAGATAATCATTTTATATGGTAATATCAAAGAAGGGAAAAGCAGAATGCACATGAGGATATAAACAATTCTCTTGTTCTCATAAATATCAGGAGGGTAGTTTGCAAATGACACAAACATACTATTAAATAAATCAGCTATCTTTGATCACTTCTGTAATCGAAATGATACACTTCCCACAACAATATATATTCATATCACGATTAGAGCAGACAAAGCTACAATCAAAAATCCTTTCAATAAAACAATTGCAGTTGGTACATCTGCGAAGACAAACGCATAAATCGCAATGCAGATAAAACTAAATAATATATCTCACAAATCTGCTACTCAGACTTTTTTGCTTATTAAGAAATACAATGGATTAACAGGAAAACTCAGATAGTAATCTAGCTTTCATTGCTCAATAGTTTCAGGCAATTTAGCTATATTAGAGAATAGTCAGTGAGTTATACCATAGCACATACATGATAGAGAACATAAAACCAAGAAATTTCCCATAGTTAGCCCTGTATCTGTAAAATATCACAAGAATATTATGAATATCACTAGAAAACATGCATCATTAAAAATCATTGTAGCTATACTTGCGAAAAAGTTAGTTCTATATTCTCGTTGCTCTTTCATAGCAAATTTCATAAATTTTAAGTACTTTTTCATTTTGGATAGATTAATGATAAAATTCCTCAATTACATCTTCAAGTGGTACATTCTCTACTTTGACATCTTCTACTTCCTTGTTCTCAAACAAGAACTTTAAAGTCTTTTGTACTACTTGTGGATCATTTTCTATTACGATTTCTTCTCGCTGTAAAGTATCTTTTGCTTTATATCTAATGAATTTTTTGTTTGCATGAGTAGCCATCAAATCCTCCAATTGTCAGTCGTACAGTATTTCTCATTTATTGATTATAATCGCTCTATCACATAGGTTCTCTATATCATTCAAATCGTGAGAAGTCAGAAAAATTGTCACGTTTTCTTTTTTGTTAATCTCGTTGAGTATTTCATACAAAACTTTCTTCGCGATGATATCCAATCAAACTGTAGGTTCATCCAAGAATATAGCTTTTGGTTCGTGAAGTAATGAGGCAACGATTTCTCATTTCATTCTTTGTCCCAAACTTAATTTTCTAACAGGCTGATCCAAAAATTCTTTCAGTCAGAATTTTTCAGAAAACTTATTCAATCTTTCATCAAATTTATCCTGAGGAATGTCGTACATAATCCTAAAAAAATTGAAACTATCAATCAAAGGCAAATGGTAAAGTAGTTGGCTCCTTTGACCAAAGACTGATGCAGTTTGTTTAGCAATTTCTTCTCTTTCAACCATTGGATCTTTACCAAAAATTCTGATTTTTCAGCTATCATAATGTAAAATTCAGAGAATTGCCTTAATTGTTGTAGATTTACCTGCTCCATTAGGTCAGATAAAGGCTACCTTTTCTCATTGCTGGATATTAAAAGATATGCCTTTCAATGCATGAAACTTTTCATGCTTTGGGGCAAAAAGATCTTTCATCCACTTTCAGGTTTTAATCCTTCTTTTAAAATCCTTTTTTACATTTTTAACTTCCAACATAGAATGCTCTGCTAACGCCATTTTGTTATGAGTTACAAAGTAAAACCGAGAAAAAGCTACGGAAGTTCTGATGTGTTTCCGTAGCTCATATATTTATAGTCCTATTTTTATCCTTTATACATGTTTTCAAATATACTTGCTACGCAAAACCACAATCCAAGATGGATTGTAATTGAAGCCAGATTTTGTATAGCAATTTACGAACAACATTAATAAAGGTTTTATAAAACTAAATATACCTCCATTATACTAAACGAATGAAATTTTATTTTGTGACAAAAAAGTAAAAAATCTGATTTTTAATTCATATAATAAAAAATATCTACATCTTTCTAAAATTTTAGAAATTCATTGGAAATAACTGCTTACTAATCAAGAGTTCGAGCATATTTAAAATCTTTTGCTAATTCATTGAAAGTAGTTGTAGTATACTCTCATCCAATACTATCTGATGCAAATCAAATTTTTTTTCACGATTCTGTTTGTACAGTTATAACATAATAAAATTTTCAATTTAAATACACTGTATTTACCGGAATCCTTACATCTGATAGTTGACTCATTTTTACAATCTGATCTTTGTTTATATTTCTTATATGAAGGGGGTGAAAATTAAAAACATTACCATAAGCTATATAATTTTCTTTTAAATTAATGGTATTTGATACTATCTCATTATCTAATCAACTTTTATTATTTATTTCGTTTATCATGCTAGTTGAAGGTTCGGAATAAGTTTTTAAATGTCATCATTCCAATTCCTTTTGAACAAAATATACCCATTCTATAGTATTTCAATTTTGTATTTTAACTTTAGAAATTAAATACTTTTTTCATCAATCATTATATTCAAAAGGTCTATATCTATCAATAGATTCAAACATACCGTAATCTGTATAGTGTCTTTGACTAAGTACTTCATTCTTGAGCGTTACATTTGGTGTGTAAGTTAGTTCTTCATTTATATTACTTGTAAGATTGATCAGTTCAGAAGTCATAAAATCATAAGGGGAGTGAAATACTCAAAAATCTTTCACTAGTATTCACCCATATTCTTTCCAAAATCATTGTATCAATTCTATATTTGTGACTCAATCAGCCTTATGGTCTCATATATATTTATTAAACAAATCGATTGTTGCTTGTTTGTTTTCTTCATTTTCTAATTTATCCAATTGTAGTGCACTAATTAATTCGTATGTTTCCTGATAATAATACATTCATTCACTAGTTGTTTTTGTTTTAGTTTTGCTTTTCCATTCAGTATATGCTTTATTCTTTTCATTCGCCTTTTCAACCTGTTTGGATTTAATACCATAACCTACAAGTGATCCCATGATTAGTGCTCAAATTAATGTTTTGTTTACCATTTTTTTGATGGCTCACATTTTTCTTGGTTTCCTCTGCAAGAGAGTAATAGCATCCCCTGTATTATCTACTGTAAATACAACATTACAACCACTTTTTTTGAATAATTTTTCAATTCATTCTTTTGAAAATCTTCTAGAATAATGGATGGTAAATTCCTTTCATTTTTGTACTTCAATTTCATATCAATCGCTTAATTTTACTGTGGTATCCCTTTTGGCTCTGATGACTCATTTAATTCTTCAAGGGAATGGTCAGCTTTTTTGTGATGAGTTATCCTTTTCGTAAACAGTATCATATTCAAAATCATCTTTTGATAGTCAAAGCATATCCATACCATTTTCATGAAATGCTTTATTATTTTCAGAATTATAAATTTTTATTAAATCATCAATTTCTTCCTGTGTGTTCGGTGCAGTGAAGTATGACAATAAAATTTTGTTTCAATTGATGATTCAATTATTATCCATATCCTTTAATTCTGTTATTATATCTTCATCTGACATATTACATATAGTTCACCCCAAAAATAGATACATATTGTTCTGATATTGTTGGGATAAGTGTTTTCCGTTATTTAACTTTTGGGAACTTCATAATTTTACATCTGGAAGCTCTTTTTTGATTTTACCTTCGGCGATTTTTAGCATCTCATGGCTATAATCTTCAGGGATATAAGTTCATTCCCATGAAGTTCATTTTAATAGGGCTACAGCCTTCTGTCAATCTCAAGATCAAACGTCTGTTATAACTTTCGTTTTTTCTAATATTTTTTTAAAAGATTGATCATACTTTAAATTTTTTAGGCAAGACACCTCAATATCAATAAAAGGATAACTTTTATCTTTGGAAATTTTTTCATATAATTCTGCTCATTTTCACTTATATAAAAATGATGAGTCAACTTCTCCTTTATTCAAAAATAAACTATTTAGAATATTATCTCTTTCGGAATTCGATAATACTTGTTCCGGTTCCTGTTCCGTTGTATCGTATAAAAGTCTACCAGTGCTAAGCATCTCAATTCTTTCGCAATAAATCAAATAAAGCTACCAACATATCATGTATGGATTTGTTTTGAATTAATAATCAAAACATCTCATTAGTTCCATAAAGCATAATTCAGACTTTGTTTTCATCATAGATATCAATTTCATTATTCATCATAAAACTTTCATCTGAAATATATCTAATTTCGGTATGATTCTTTGACTCCTTTTTGTTGTCATTGGGCTCGTATCACTTGTCTTTTTTCATAGTAATGGGCATTAATATTTTTGCTTTTACGTTATTTTTTTGCCTTTCCTTTAAGTGGACTGTGTTTAAATACCTTTTTAAGTACTTATCTGCATTTGTATATCACAAAAATGCTTTTATTTCAGATCCTTCCTTTTTGATAGTGTCTTGATATAGAAATTTTAATCATTCTTCTCATTCAAAAAGGGAAACTTTTGGCTTATTCTCCGCTCAATTTCGCAGTGCTAATAATTCAGGCATGGCTCACATTAGTCTTTGAATTTTTCATTTTTGTATTTCTAATAATTCTTCTGGTGAAATGGCAAAATAATTAGTAATTTTGTTCATTACTACAGATTTTACTAGTCATTTTTTCTCCAAAGTTTCCAAAATGTAATAAGTAGCCTCCCTTCATTCTCCAACTTTACGCGCGATTTTGCTTACAGGAGCAGTTCATAGTTCTAGAGTGGCTAAATAGGCTTTAGATTCTGATTTACTGAGTCAGTGTTGCTGTAAAATGTCGTTGAGCATCTATATTTTGGTTAATTATAAAGTCTATAAATTAATTATATTCAGAATTTTTTTTTCTGCAAATTTTCATGGACTTTTTTCAGTTGCTAACGAATAATGCAAAGCTATGTAAAAACAATTTTACAGAATTTTAATGCATTATATTGACTTATATAAGATATATTATATAGTATAGATATAAATAAAAATAAAAGTCAAACAAAAAAATATAATGCCGGGGACAGGGGTTTAATTCTGAACACGAAGAAAAATGAAAAAATTAGTTGTAATGTTGGTTGTGGTTATAAGTGTTGTTTCTGTAAAGGCTCAAGTAAGTGTATCTGGTGACCTTGGGTTTTACACAAAAAACTTATCGACATTCACCGGACTTATTTTTAGTGAGGATGCTGCCATGGTGTCCCACCTAAACACAAACTTGGAGCTGAAAGACTTCAGCTTGACTGCATCTTATAGCGGACATCATGGAGTTCAAAATCTCCAAGACGGTGACCACTTTAACATGGTAGATCTATTCTTATCTTATAATGTTAGCAAAGAACTCAGCGTGAGCGCAGGATATGAACTAACTTATACGGACAATAAGGATAGCAAAGACAAGATTGGTCATGGCGTGTTCGCCATGGCTAACTACAACAAAGAGAGAGTAGCATCCACATTCATATTCTTCTCTGATCCGAGCTTTAAGGATACCTATTATATAGGATCCATAGATATGAAGGTCATGAAGAACATAAGTGTGTATACCTTGGGAGGTTATACAAACACTAAAGGGTGGTACGGACTTGTTGGTGTAAGGTATAATACTGGTAAAATCTCCGTCGACACGTATTACTTGTCTGATGGAGCTATAGTTGGCGCTGTAGTCTTCCCATTCTAATCTTTCATTCTAAAGAATATAGGTTCCTGTGTATAAGCAGGAACCTTATTTTTTTATTAAAAAAATTTTTCTAAAAATTTTTCCATAATTTTATCTAAAAATATTAATTCAAAACTTGATATTTAATAAAATGTAAAATTAATTTTACGAAATTTTGACATGCTTTATTGACATTTACGAGAAATAATATATAGTATGGGTGTAAATAAAAATAAAAGCCAAATAATAAAAAGATAAAATTATGAAAAATTTAACAAAAAAAGCAGAAACTTCTTCACTAATTAGTAGTCTAATCTTTTGGACTGTGATGCTTGTTGTTTCTATAGCCGAATACAATTCTTTGGGCTTTAACTTGAATCCCATTATGATTGTATTTTGGGCAGGAAGTATGCTCGCAGTTACGCAATCATTGTTCTGTATCGGTCTGCCTGCCGGAGCAAGTAAACACCGCGCAAAATGGTTCATTCCTAAGAAAGGAAACAATATCTCAAAAATGCAACTGAAGAAGCACAGAAAACAAGCTTCTATAATAGCTATTATTTGGATTGTTTTCCTTATCTGTGAATGGGCTGCAATTCATCTCAACTTTGTGGACCATCGTATTATAATCGTTGGGATTATAATCCTAAGAATTGCTGACAGAATGTTTGTAATGATCTGGTGTCCTTTCGGTGCCATTATGAAAAACAGGTGTTGCAGTGATTGTAGGATTTATGGCTGGGATCAGCTGATGCTGAACTCACCCATGATATTCTACATTACTACACCATTCGTGGCAATACTTATTGTATTAGCCACGGTTACATTCATTGAGTGGGAAATCTCCCATTGGAAACATCCAGAGAGATTCTCATCAACAACTAACGAAGGCATTACCTGCAAACACTGCAATGGTGTATGTGGGCGATGCAAAAAAATTTGAAGAGCCTCGTTATTTACCTGGCTCTTCTTTTTTATAATAGTACAAAAAACTTCCATAAATGACGGATATTTTTCTTTTCATAAATTATATAGTATATTTTTCTTTTCATAAATTATATAGTATATTTTTCTTTTCATAAATTATATAG
>CAMJDC010000025.1 GCA_946404285.1 uncultured bacterium
GAAAATGAAGAAATAACAGAAACAAATATTGGTTTAGATAATTGAGAAATATTGGGAGAAGAGAAAGAGGAAGAAAAAATAGAAGATAATAATGAAATGGATATTCAATTAGGAGAAGATACGGAAAATGAAGAAGTAACAGAAACAAATATTGATTTAGATAATTGAGAAATATTGGAAGAAGAGAAAGAGGAAGAAAAGATAGAAGATAATAATGAAATGGATATTCAATTAGGAGAAGATACAGAAAATGAAGAAATAACAGAAACAAATATTGGTTTAGATAATTGAGAAATATTGGAAGAAGGAAAAGAGGAAGAAAAGATAGAAGATAATAATGAAATGGATATTCAATTAGGAGAAGATTCAGAAAATGAAGAAGTAACAGAAACAAATATTGGTGCGGAATTTGAATGAGCTAGTGTAGATGAAACTTTACAGTGAGAAGAGATAGTTGCAAATTCTGATGATTTAGACGTAGTCTCAGATTTAGAAACGGATGATAGTAATATCAGTGTTTCTGATGATATTTTGGATGGAGTGATGGGAATTACTAATGAAGGAGAAGAACTTGATAGTGATGGAAAATGACAATTGAATACTGTAGATGGGTTAGATTTTGAAAGTGAACAATGAGCAGAGGAGTGAGATGGGGATTCTTTGGGAGAGAAAGTTTGAGATATTGAAAATGAAAATGTTGATTTAGAAATAGATGGAAATTTAGAGTGAGAAAATGATGCTTTGGATGAAAATGTGGTTATGGACGATGATTCTTGAGATTTAGAAGCTGTATCTGATGAATCTGAATCGCTTGATTTAGATAATAATGAAGAAGTAAATGGTATAGAAGATGAAAATTCTTTGGAATGAGATAATGAAATAGATGGAAATTTTGAGAATAATATAGTGGATGATGAAATTCAGAATGAAGAGTGAGATGTTGATGTAAAATCTGAATCAAGTAATATTGAATTTGAACAAGGTTTGGAACCAAATGGAGTAGAGGATACTGATAATGTAGAAGATTTAGAGTGAAAAGCTGAGGTATGAGATGTTGGTGAAAGTGATTGAAATACTGTTGAAGTTTCTTCACAGTCTGATAATCAAGATGATATATGAATGAGTTTTGATTTAAATTTTGATTCACCAACTGATTCGCAAGAAACAGGTGAAATGCATGATGATATAGTAAGTAGTGGTGATGAGTATACTACTGAATCTCAAGTTGTTGATGACAATAAGACTGAGGAAGATAATGAATGACAGACAAATGATAACTTAAGTGTTGAAAATGAAGTTTATGATGAGAGTAGTAATACTGTCGATGATGGTAATTCAGAATCAGATGAGAAAGATCAATCTGATTGATTTGAGATGAAATCTACGTTATCTTTGGATGAAATAATGGATACAGAATTACAGTCTGGTAAATTTTCTGATGATAATCAAACTTTATCAGCGGAAACGGATAAACTCGATGATAAAAAAGATGGGAAATGAAAAAGAATTTTTATTGTTGCAGCATGAGTGTGTGTATTTTTAATGATGTGAGCAGTTGCTTATTTAGCGCTTCCTAATTTGTTTAATAATCAGTCTGGATCTTCTAGTGCAGTTGAAGAAGATCAGCATTCTATTCCGTTGGATTCGGGAGATTCGATTGAAAATAATCCTGTAAAAGTTGATGAAGATAATCCTGGAGTAACAGAGGTTGGGGATACAGTACAATATGATTATTCTACGCAAGACTGAAATCTAGGTAATAATCAAAATGTTTGAGTTGAATTTCCTGATCCTACTTGAGATGGGGATGTAGGGGGTTCTGTTATGGAAGTTGATGGTTTAACAACAGATAGTACGGTTACGCCTTATGTTTGGGAATGAGAAGTGTATGATTCTAGTGAAGAACTGGGATATAAGGAAGATGAGGTAACCATTGATGAGATAAATAATAAGATTATTTCTTTTAGAGAACAATGAGAATCATATTATACTTTAGCACAAGAAAATTCGGATATGCATATTTATAAGCATGCTTTGAAAATATTAGCATTGTGTGATGATTATGAGAAACAAATTTCTGATTGAGAATGAATGGATAAGGAAAGTTTTGAATCTTTTAATAAGAGGGTAAATTGAGTTTTGGCAAAAATTTATGAGTATGTTTGAGAATCAGAGGTAAAAATTATCAATACATGAGATGATGATTCAAATGAATGGACTGAAGAGGAATATAGAAAGTATGTAACAGAGAGGGCTGATTGAGAAATAAATTAAATAAGAATTGTAAGTATTAATAAAATTATTACTATATGTTGTGTATTATTGGTTTTTTGTTTTTTTTGTGTATTCTTTTAAGTATATATTACTTTTGAGTATAATGAAATCGGGACGTGAAAGTGTAAAAGTTGGTAAAGAAGCGGATTCTTATAGTTTTTCTAATACTTTAAGTACTAATTTAGAAAGATTTGTGAACTATTTACAATATACTAAAAATGCGTCTTCTAAAACGATAGAAAATTATTCACATTGGATAAATCGTTTCATTGAATATATTTGAGATATAGATGTAAGTCAGATTAAGATGATTCATATACAAGATTTTAGAACTGATTTGATAAAACAGTGATTGAGCCCAAAAACTGTAAATTATCATGCTGTAGCTCTAAGATCTTTTTTTAAATATTTACTTAGAAATGATATAGATACTCTTTCTCCGGATAAAGTTGATTTGGCAAAAATTCCTCCAAGGAAAGTTTCATATTTATCAGAGGAACAAGTTAAGGATATTTTGGATGCTCCAATTTATTTTGAAAAAAATAATTTAAAATCATTGCGTGATAGTGCGATTTTGGCTACATTATATGGAACTGGTCTTCGTGTGACAGAGTTAATATCATTAAAAATTTCTGAAATAAAATTGTGAGAGAACCAGTTTTCTGTTGTGTGAAAGGGATCAAAGTTACGTTCGATTTTTTTAACTAAAAGTGCGAGGCAGAAAATTGGTGAATATATTTCAGCACGTATGGATGATTCAGAATTCCTTTTTATTTCATTGTCATGAAATAGTTATGGTGCTCCTCTTTCAAGAAATAGTGTAGAGTGATTAGTAAAAAAATATGCAAATTTGGTGTGAATAAAGGAAAAGGTGACTCCTCATACATTGCGTCATTCATTTGCAACGTCATTGTTACGTAAAGGTGCGGATATTCGTTCGGTTCAGGCTTTGCTTTGACATTCTTCGATACAGACTACACAGATATATACACATGTAGATGATAAATACTTGCAGAAAGTACACGATTTATTGGATGATGAAGATGTATGATAAATTGTTAAATTCGATTTTTATTTGAAAAAGTTGATTATTTTTTGATTTTTATTAGATATTTGAATATAATTATTCTTGGTGTATTATAGCTTTATTTTCATTTATGTGGTTATGGTACTTGATTGAGAAAAAAATAAAAGCTATATCAATAAAGAACTTCAATTTTCAGCATCGAAGCTATTTTTTCAGCATCAGAATGAGATGCTTCAAAAAATCTGATTTATATCTCCAATGACTATAGATATTCATTTTAAGTATACTTTCCAAGAGGTACAATCAGATTATTTTATTGAATGATGAGAATTTGAATGATTAACAGTTGATCATGATGTACATGAACAGTGAATTATCTATAAAATATGATTCTTAAATCCAAAGTTTCAAAATGTTGAAAATCTTTCTGTGGATTTGAAAAAAAAATCGTTGAACAATTCATCAATTTGGTCTTTGTTAAGGGGATTTCTTTGATGGTGTATTGTTTTTGTATTGTTGTTTTGGCTGTCGAGTAAGTCTCAGTTTTGACAAGTACTTTTCCGATTAAATATTATCTGAGCATGAGTGTTGTTGTGCTTTTATATATGGAAATTTTCAAGCTTTATGTATAAAAAGGCTAAAACAAGTAATATTGAGTATTGAGGGTTTAAAGTTGATTATGCAAAACAATCGGATGCGTTGATGCTTTCGGGAGATGTATTGAAAGTATTGAATGTTTTGGCTAAAGAGTATCGGATTGTAAGATTCTGTTATACATGAAATTGTATTTATTTATTGCAAGATTTACATGATCGTAATTGAGAGAGATTGGTCTCAGATTCAAAACTTTATTCGGAGCAGGAAAAGGCGAATCTTCAACAAAAAACTTTGTCTTATATACGTCAGTTAGACTTTTTATCCATATTTAGTTTATAAATGGGAGAAGAGATTATAAAAAATAATGAACAGAAGAATTCTGAATTAATAAGAGATGGTATGGATGATACTTCATTTTCCAATAAATTGGTTGCAAATACATATGTGAAGATTTTATGAAAGAAAAGATTTAAAAAATCTGAGGTTCAAGAACATGATAATCAGATAGTTGCTGTGGTTCAAGACGTTTATCTAGCTCCAGAATATCGTAAAGAGTGTGTATGAGATTGGGTTTTGGATAAGGAAACTAGTAATGTCTTTCATGCGGCGTATAGGCATAGAAATGATGATATAGTATTGGTTTGCTACAGAGGAACGGATTTTAAGAATTTACAGGATCTTCTTAGTGATGTGCATATTGTATTGTGAGTTAATTCAATTGATACTCGTGTTACTAGGTCTTTGGATTTTTATGATGAGATACAAATGAAGTATCCAAATATGAAAAAATGGGTTTGCTGACATTCATTATGATGAACGATATCTTATATTGTGACAAAACATAGAGCTCCAGATCGTTGTATTGTATTTAATCCATGAGCAAGTCCTACTAAGACATTTTTGTGAATGTTGAAAGATACATTATTTAAAAAAGCATGGACAAAAACAATTACGACTTATAAAATATGGGGAGATGTAATATCTACATTAAGCTTTGTGTGAAATGTAAGAAGTTTTGTACTTAAAACAGCAAATCCTTTAAAATTACATTCAATTGATAGTTTTCCAGATTTGTTTAAAAATGAAAAGGGAGAGTAGATGAAAACATTGTTTAATTAGGATAGTCATACGAAGGATGTAAAAGTTTTCATTATAGCGTATGAAAAAACGATAATGATTACTCAAATGATGGCGTTAGGGACCATTGATTTGTCAATCGAATTTCAAGTAAAAACATTTACCATATATTTGTAACCAGCATACATTATGAAACCGGCTCAAATTACGAGTCAGATTTGACTTAAAAATTTTATAACAAATATTAAATAATCTATTATAGTATCTCGTGTCATAATTCATGAGTTAATTTGTTCTTCTTTTGTAAGCGTCTTTGCTTTTGCTTTATATGTCTCCATGACTGATCATCAGGTTTTTCAGATGGCTTCGGTTGCTTCTTGAATGTTTTTTACAGATTCATCTTTGATTTTTGGAATGACGTAATAATCAACATCAATATTGTCTGATCATGCTGCAAAACTATAATTATTTATAGATAGACTGAGAATCAGAATGAAGAACGTTAGTAATAATAATTTTTTTAGGTGTTTCATTTTTTTAATTTATAAATAGGTAAAACATTATTTTTTGCATTTGTTTGTTAACATGGGAACTCCTCTTACTACATCGAGAAATCTATCACTGCTATTTTTCCATATTGATTTTAAATTATTAGTCCTTTTTTCTAAATATGATATATATCCGTTTATATAGTTAGATAGGAATAAATTTGAGGATCTTTTAATGACAAGTGAAGTATATTCAACTTCGGATGATATTTGGGAATTTGTTAAATTGTTACATTCATTATTTAATCTACGAAGTTTATTTATATCTTCTGAATATGTATCTGTAGATAGAAGCGCATAAAAAAATTCAGAGAGTGCGCAAGCATTACTGTATCTGTCATAGAGTGTCCATTCTTTATAATTTTTTAGAGCTTTAGCTATGTTTCATGTGAAATATTCTAAAAATTGATTTCTACCCTTATTTATAAAAACATTATGGACATCATTGTTGATGTTGTATCATAGTATTGATGGGCTTGGGGCTCGAAATTCTTTATATTTATCAATAATTTTTTGTGGGTTTGTTCAGGAGATGCTTTCCGCTCCACTATTTATTATTTGTCTTCGTTTTAATCATACAGTATCGTATCAATTGTTGCCACCTTCTAACATTGTTGGATATATATCATTTTCTCATGTTAATCAGTTCAATCTTCTCATAATTACGTCAAGTAAGTGATCGAATAAAAAAGGGCTATCAAGGGAGTTGGGGTTGGAAATTTTTTCTTGACAAACGCTGAAAGATTGACTTAATCCTCAAAGATTATTTTCGCAACAGTATTTTTTTAAATTTAGGATTGCGGTATTTAAATCGCTATTTGTGATAATTTCTTTTTGTTCGTCAATGCTGAGAAATTTTATATCATTTGTTTCTCGTGATGAATTTACAAATTTGAGAATATCTTGATTAGATCTTGTTCAAAATTTTCGGCAGTCAGAATTATCAGCTATAGAAAAATTAAATATAAAGCTGAAGATTATAAGTAATGATAGTATTTTCTTTGAAAATTTCATATATTTCCTTTCGGGATAAAGATATATAATTATACTACATTTTGTAATAATTTGCAAATTTTTTGGGCTGATTTTTGTTTTTTATGTATTATTTTTATTGCAAATTTTATGATTATATATATATTTTGTATTAGACTAGGTAGTGCGAGATCGGGTATTGTATCAAATTTCCCACTCTACTCCTGGGAGCCGGTATTACCTTTCCTAGATTGGTACGAGCTACCCATTTTTAAGGTTTAGGGGAGAGATCTATTCGGTTACGGCTACTTGGTCTTTTTGGTTTATACGATGATTGTTGATTCTATGAAAAAAATAAATGAAAGTTTTGAATGTATTAATTGTGGAAAACAAGTTCCATTGGCGTCTAAGACGTGTAGGAATCATTGTCCATATTGTTTTGTTTCTCTACATGTAGATTGAGATGTTCCGTGAGATAGGTCTGCAATATGTAAATGAATAATGTATCCGGTGGATTATCAATTAAAAAATTCAGATTATAAAATACTTTTTGTTTGTTCTAAATGTGGTAAAAAGCATTGGAACAAAAGGGCAGTAGATGATGATATTTCTCAGTTGCCTATGCTTATTAAATTGTATGAAAATTTGTTTTAATATTTTTATTCATCGAGTCGGTAAAATATTTTATCTAATGCTTCCTGTTCGGATAGTCATTTTATTTCATTATAGTAAGTCTCTTCGTTTTCTATTTTTTTCTTAATCTTCTTAAGTTTTTCTTCGTAGTATTTATCTTTGTTAGCTCATCAATTGAATCGATTGCTGAAAGAATATTCCCAACTTTTGCATGATTTTTGAGTATAAGAGCCATCCAATTTTCACATTGAACATAGGCGTACTTGTGTTTCACAAGGGATATCATAAAATCAATTTGCATGTTTGAATGCTTGTATTAATTGACCATGTTGTACTTCTTCTCACCGAGGAGTAATGCAATTTATGTGCTCTTTTTCTGTTTGTTCTACGGATTTACTAGTTTTTATATTATCATTTCAGCGATAAAAGTCTGTTGAAGCTTTGCTAGGTCTATCAAAGACGAAAGATTCTTCTGTTTCAGGCTTGTATACAGTTACACTTCAATCTTTATTTTGTTTTGTGCTAAATTCTATTGTTGGATTTTCGTTAATATAATAGGATTCTTTAGTATCTGTATTTTTTGTGTATGAGTTTGACGTTGTATTGCTGGATTTTTTTGTGCTATTATTCTCAGGGTATGTATAATAGCTTCATTTTACTGAGCATCATTGTTGTGAATAAGTACCAGATAGTTTTCAATTCCAGCAATATCTTCTTTCTATGTTGCAGATATTAGGAGCATTATCTATTTGTTTGTAAGCTAATACACTTTCTCAATGTGAAATTTTATATCATCGAGGAGTTGTACAATCTGCATAATTAGGTAATATATTTATTCATCATATAATTTCATAGTTTTCATTATTTTCAATGTAATTTTCCGTATTGTTGCTAGAATTTTCATCATTTTCGGAATATGAAGTATTATTCCAGTCTTCTAATTGATCCCAAGGTACAAGACTTGGTAAAATTCGGCTTTCGGCTATAGTTTTAAAACTTTTTATGGATTTATGTTTTTTTCAGTCGTTGTCTGTGAAGTTTCATTTGTTCTTCAGGGTTGTGAAGTTTTTATATTTTGTGATAGTTAATGTTGGTCAGTCTCGTTCAACGTTATATTCATTGTAATTTTTGGATTGAGATTCTTTTTCTCAATTGTTTAAGTCTATTGTTAGAGTGTTTTCATCAATTCATGGAGTTGATTCGTCGATTATAAGAATGTTTCATGAATATTCATTATCTATTCATAATTCGTTCATTATTTCTTCGATGGTGATTTGGTTATCGTTTGTATCATTTATTTTTGAGTTATTTTTTGATGTTGTGTTCGTGTTATGTTTTAATCCTTCAGGAATTTTATCATTGAATAGATAATCTATGTTGTCTGCTGATCAATGGGTTGTATCGTCTAAAATAAATACATTCCTTTCGTAGTCGTGAAATACATAAATCATTTCTGGCGTATTAGTGGAAAAATTTTGTGGGTGTATATTTAATCCGATTGCTAAACAACAACCAATGATTCATAAAAGTATGTATTGTTTTGTTTTGTTTCAGATTAATTTTTTTTCTTTTCTTTTTTTTAGTTTTATTTTCATTACTTTTATATTTTTCATTTCCGAGATTTTTTGAGTATTAAAACTATAATTAATTATACACATAAACTTAAAAAAAAGCAAATTTTAGTTCACTTTTTTTATAGATTTTCTTAAAATTTTTTGTATAAAGTGATAATATGAAAATGTTTAGTTAATAATTTTTTAAATCATGAGTATATTATCAAAAAGTTATAGCTTAAAATTTGTTGTTCTTGTCCTTTTGTTTTGATTGTTTTGTGTTCTTGGTAATGTTTTTGCGTATCAAGAGATGATTATAGAAAATCGTGGAGGACATGCGGTTAGAGTAATTAAGGTGGTTTTGGATTGAGAACATTTTGTAGTTTCTTCAGTAGCTTGAGAATGATGAGAAACTATACAATCTCTTACTAAAAAAGTATGATGAGTATCATCAATAAATGGAGCATTTTTTTGTCCAAAGGATTATTCTAGTTGTGCTACTACTTTTAGTTATTATGAGAGAGTTTTTAAGTGAGATGGTGCAAGTTATAGTATGTTTTGGCCTGATACGAGCATAAGGTGAATATTTGGATTTACTAGAGATGGAAATCCATTATTTGTTCAGAATAAAATAAGTGATGGTGATGTTTGATTAATTAGTAATATAAATTCTGATCGCATATGAGATTTGTATTTTTGAATTTCAAATTTTCCGGTTTTATTAATAGAATGAGATGATGTGACGGCAGGAGCTAGTGCTTATATAGATAGCAAATTAACGTGAAAGGGAAATAGGAACTTTATCTGTTCAACAAAAGACTGAAAGACGATTTATATGTGATATATTTGAACTATTTGAGTATGGGATATGGCTTCATATCTAAAGAAACAATTCTGATGTTATAATGCATTGTTCCTTGATGCATGAGCTAGTTCGGCAATGGTTTATTCAGGTAAGGTGCTTTCACAATGATCTAGAAAATTAATTACAGATGCATTTGTAGTTGTAGATAGGGATACTTTTATTTGATTGGGTTGAAATCCTAGTGAGACGTATGAACCTTATGAGCCAGATTATGAGATGACTGAAAGTGATTGGAAAATGGTGGAATTGTTTGATGAGTTGATTGAGGAGGTTTACAAAAAATATGATAAATCGGTTTATAAAACGAAATTAATTTCTATATTTAGATGAGCAATAAAAGATAATCTTCCAGATTCTAGAAGAGCTATATATACTCAAGTATTAATAGATTTATTTACAATAGGAGATTTGTAGTAAAATAAAAAATCCTGAAGTTTTTGAATGGTTGTTCAGGATTTTTTTAGAAAATTTTAAATTATTATTTTTTCTTTGCTTTTTTCTCAGCAGGTTTTGCAGTAGATTTTACAGTTTTTTCTTTTCCACCAAATTCTTTTTTGCAGTAACGAATAAAATCTTTCAAAGGACGATCGAAGAATCCAGATACAGCTAGTAATCATAGACTTAAAAGAATTACTCATCGAAGAATATCTGCTAATTCAAATAAAGCTCGAACAAGGAGAAAAATTCCAATAATCATAGTAATTTTTTCTTCAGTTTTAGATCTAGTCCATCGATTTCCAATGTCTTCTGCTGTATCTTTTACGTCATCAGCAACTCTATCAAATTCTGCAGATACTTTTTCCATGTTTTTGTCGAAAGTAGATTTTGGCATATTTATTTTTGATAAATATATAAAACTATATTTTATAGTAGAAATTTGTTTTTTGTAGTCAAGGGAAACTAAAAATGCTTGTAATAATTAGTATATTATGGAATTGTATTAGAAATTGTTGGCAATTTAGGTGAAAATTTTTTATAAAATTCATCATTTTTCAATTTCTGAAATCTTTGAAAGATTTATTTCTTCTTTGATCTCAATTCTTTGTTTTCATTTTTCTTGTTTCGCTTTTTGTATTGTTATTTCTGTAGGATTATATTTTGTAAAATTGACTTGGAATTTTTTGGATACGTCAAGGAATGAGTCTTTAATTTTTTTGGCAATAAATGCTAAGAGATTTAATTCTGAAACATTAAAAAAAGCGATAAAAACAAATATTAGAAAGATTATAATACCTAAAACAAGTCATAATCATTTTGCATCAGCATTGCTACATGTGGAAAATGCTCATAGGGCAAATACTACTCAGACTGCAAGTATTATTAATTGAATAAAGCTTATTGAAAATCACATAATTGAAAATGCAGCTCCCGAAAAGAATCATTTTTTTATATGTTGAGGAAACATTATTTTCATGTAGGAATTATTTTACCAACCTAAAAGTTTTCATATAGATAGTATACTCATTTTTTAAAATTTCGCAAATTTTTGGTTGGATTTTTTATATTCAATCTGGCAATTTTGTTGCTTTTGTGGAAACAGATATTTTGAATTTTATTTGGCTAGAAATTATGATGAAAATTAGTCAGTTAATAAACATCCAAAAAGAAATGTTTTTGATAAAACTTTGAAGAAATAAGAAATTTCTGGATAGGGTATTTTCTAATAGATTAATAACCTGAATTCAATCGGCTTTTAATGCTATGTATGGTCATATTATGAAACTTATTATTGTGATTGGTATCAAAAGAATGAAATATAGTTTTTCTGTTGCTACATTCGTACTGAAAGATACTTGAATTCTTCAGAATTTATAAATTATCCAAATTAGTAATATGAACATTAGTAGGATGAAAGTTAGTTGTCATGCTGATAAGAAACTAGCATATTTTGAATAGGATAATCAAATAAATAATTTATCAGGGGTTGTGCTTAGTCGATTTACGCAGTGTTGGATTAGGTTTCAAAAAGCATAGCATGTGATCCCTGCTAGGTAATTTCAAATGATTACTTTTGCCATTTTGTCTATTCACATTAAAACTGTTCGAAATGTGATGGCTATGTATATGGCTAATATTATATATCAAATCCAATCCATGGTTATCTTGGGGAAATAAAATATTGATTTATCATTTCCATTGTGTACTATACTTTTTAGAAGAAAATATGCAAATTATTTTGAAATGAGAGGATGAGAATTATTGGATTTGAGTCAGATTATTAAATATGTTTTAGTTTTACGAAGTGAAAAGGTATGCTGATTGATTTTAAGGGAAGGATAAAAAAATCTTTTACATTATTGGAAGTGCTTATAGTTTGTGGATTTTTTTCTATTGTAATTTTAGCTATTATATGAGCTATAACTAGAGCTTATGACTTTATGAATAATACGAGGATGCAGGTTAGAGCGGTGAACTTAGCGAGAGAATGAGTAGAAATGGTGTTTAATATTAGGGATACTAATTGGAGAAAGCATTCATGAGAAAGAGATAAATATTGGAATAATTTGTGAACATGAGATGTTGATAATAAATTTGTACCAGGTGTATATGTTTTGAATGAGTGAGGAAATTCTAGTGGAGATGCATATATATATGCATCAGATTTAAATTTAGCTGGTAATAATTTGAGTAAATTTTATGGAGATAAGTTTTGGGATGATGAGTATAGTGAAAAAAGGGAAAACTCAAAAATAGTTTTTACGTGAACATATAGTTATTTGAGCTGAGTATACGATGGTTCATCTTGGACATATCAATCTGCTACGTGAGATGTGAAGACTTTACTTTGAAGTGAATGAGATTTTTATAGAGTTGTACGTGTATATGATGTTGGAGGTAAGTGGATCGGTTGTCCAGATGGGGATGCTTGTCCAAAGGAGATGCGTTTTTGTGTAAAGATATTTTATAAGAATAATACTTCTAGGCGTTCTACGGAGCTTTGTAGTATAATGACAAATTTTGAGGAATAATAAATTTAATTTCAGAGAATGTAAATGAAATGCAGATAACGGGGATACAGCAGACTACATTAGTTGATTACCCATGAAAAGTAGCAAGCATAGTTTTTACAGCGGGATGTCAGTTTCGTTGCCCGTTTTGTTACAATTCACAGGCAGTACTTCCAGAACTAATTGCTCGTTATCGTGAGCAGCAAATCCCTGAAGAAGCAATATTTAACTTCCTGCAGCAGAGAAAAGGTTTGATAGACGGAGTAAGTATCTGCTGATGAGAACCGACAGTCCAACCTGATTTATACGACTTTGCACAAAAGATTAAGAAGATGTGATTTTGTGTGAAGCTAGATACTAACGGACGTGATGCGAGGATAGTTAAGAAGATGGTAGAGGACTGAATTTTGGATTATGTGGCAGTGGATTTGAAATGACCGCTTTCAAATTATGAAAAATGGTCATGAGTGTCAGAATTTTGAGATTTTTTGGAAAATTATAAAGAGCTTTTGGATTTCCTAAAAAGTGGGGTAGTGGACTATGAATATCGTTCAACGATGATAAAATGATTCCATGAAAAGGAGGATTTAGAAGAAATGGGAATGTATTTACAATGAATTAAAGCTCGATATTTGCAGAATTACTTACCAGAGGAGACATTGGACCCAAATTTTGTAGGGGAGCCGTTCACGTGAGTAGAACTTCAGGAATTAAAGAAAATCGCTAGTCAGTATGTTGAATTCTGTTCAGTGAGAGGATAATTCGTTATTTTGAGCGTTAGCGAAGAATCTTAGGTGTTAAATCTCTGTCCTCCTTTATAGAAAGGAGGGGGACCACGAAGTGGGGGAGAATTTTTATTCATCAAACACTTAAAATCCCCTCGGCTACGCCGTATCCCCTTTAAATAAAGGGGAACAAACAGCCCCCTCGTAAAATCTGCCATTGATATACAAGATTCTTCATTTCACTTCGTTACATTCAGAATGACAAATAAGTCAGATTTTTTTTATTTATTTGAATTTTTAAGGTGAATAACTATAATTAAAGTACACATGGGGGTGAATTTTGGATTTGATGGAAGGATTCCGTGTGTATAGATAGCCACTTCTCGAGGGTTCCTAGAGGTTAATCATGGACCAAAAAAACAATGCTAATGATAGCGCAAAGTCTCTTCTTGCAAGAGCTGGATTAGTTAAAGCTTATGCTTACTGCTAATTCATTAACCTTCATTTTGACTCCTGCTAGAATGAAGGTCGACCTATAGCAGGAACCTTATAGTTGGATTAATAAAAAGTGAATAAGTTTGATTCTTTTCTTTCACTATCCCGTTAATTTAACTCAAAAAATTTGGATGAAAAGAAATCTATAGTGGTAGAAGTTTATATGCATGCCTTTTAGACCGGAGTTCAACTCTCCGCACCTCCACCAAAAAACTTAAAACATTTTGATTAAAATAAAAAGACTACATTGTAGTTTTTTTTTGAATTGTTTTTCGTAGATTTATGTAGCTTTTTCTTGCATTTTGTATAAAAGTTTTTACAATGAATTATTGGTGAAATATTCAGATTTTTATTTTTGTTAACTTTGAAAATATTATTATGACGACATTAGAAATGATGGATTCAATACTTCAATATTGGAAAGATAATAATGCATTTCAAAGATCAATAGATGAAAGATCAGAGCAAATGCAATTCCGTTTCTTCGATGGACCTCCATTTGCTTCATGAGATCCTCACTATGGACATTTATTGGCATGAGCTATCAAAGACGTTTTTCCTCGTTATATGACAATGAGAGGTTTTCGTGTAGAGAGAAAATGGTGATGGGATTGTCACGGATTGCCAGTAGAAAAGGCAGTTGAGAAGAAACTTTGAATTGATGGAAAAAGAGATATAGAAAATAAAATCTGAATTGAAGCATTCACGGAAGAATGTAGAAAATATGTAGATAATACAAATGAAGTTTGGAAATGGTTCGTGGATCATTCTGGACGTTGGGCAGATATTGAACATCCATATCGTACTATGGACCTAGATTTTATGGAAAGTGTAATGTATTGTTTTTCAAATATCTACAGACAAAATCTAGTTTATAAGTGATTCAAGGTTCAGTGGTATTGTCCTAGCTGTGCTACTCCATTGGCAAATAATGAAGTAACAGATGGATATGAAGATAAAACTGATACAGCCATAACGGTCAGATTTAAGCTTATTAATAAAGCATATGAAAATAGATTTAATTATGAAATCACTCCAAGCGACGAAGCTGTGAATGTAGTTTGCTGTGTAATTAAGAGAGATGGAAAATATTTACTAGAATATTGAGTAAAAGCTCAGAAATATGTTTTCCCTGGAGGTAAAGTAGAAAAATGAGATAGCATAGAAAAAACTGTAGCTAAAGAAATTAAGGAAGAATTAGACGTTGAAACTAAGAGTTGTAAAATTTTGTGAGAATTCAAAGAAATACTTAAATGAAATATCTGGAATTTAATTTATGTTGAAGCTGAAATTGAAGGGGAGCCTAAAATTATGGAGCCAGATAAAATTACTCAACTTCATTGGGCTGAAATAAAAGAAAGTGAAAATGAAATCTGAATGGAAGTAAATATAGATTGAACTATAATGAACGATCCACAAGAAATCATTAGTCAGTTCTATGATTTGTACGTAGCTCATAACGAATTATGGTCCAAAATTCAGGCAGATGCTCCTGTATACGCATTAGCTTGGACTACTACTCCTTGGACATTACCATCAAATAGTTTCTTGGCAGTATGACCAGAAATTCATTACAGTATGGTTTATGATAAAGAAAGTCATGAATACTATATT
>CAMJDC010000026.1 GCA_946404285.1 uncultured bacterium
TAACTCAATTATTATAATCATTATCTAATTTTGAACTAACATCTGGGAATGTTATTGTTTTGGATTTATCAGGAGTTTTTCATAGGATATTGATTGCATACTGCGATAACATTTTAGCCATAGCAATTCTTGTTAATCATCAATTCATATCTGCTTTATCTATGGAAGTCATAGTTGTAATACCATTTTTATAAGCAAATTGGTATGCATCTTGTAATTCTTGACTATAACTTGCTAATAAGCTTATATTTCAAGTAAAAATAGCAAAAATAATTGTTAGGATTGGGATAAACGATGATAATTTTTTCATTTTAGAAATATTTATCAAACTAAAAAGACGGCTAACTCCGTTAGTCGCCAAACTATAAACGCTCTAGTTTCCAATAGATAGAAAAGAGGTCGGAATTAACCGTCTTAATCAACCTATTAGAAACAAATTCTAGGTCGTTTATAATTTGGCAATTTGAGAATAAATAAAAAATACATAATTTCAAATGATAATACTGAAAAAACTCTCCTTGTAAAAATCTCTTGCATTTATAAAATAATTGAATAAAAAATAGCACGTAAATAAATTAAGTGATATTTTATTTTATTAAGATAAGCAAAAATGAAATTACAACCTATTGAAGATCATGTATTGATCAAACCTATAAATGAGGAAAACACTACTAAATCTGGAATTATCCTACCAGACAGCAAAGAAAAACCTAGAAAATGAGAAGTAATTGCTGTCGGAGATGGAAGAATTTTGGATGATGGAAGTAGATCTCCTATGGATGTGAAAGAGTGAGATATCGTATATTTTACACAATATGCTCCAGATGAAATCGAATATGAAGAAAATGGAGAAAAGACTAAATACTTAGTGATTAAGCAAAATTCTTTATTGGCTAAAGAAAGCAAATAAATCAGATTTTTATTTCAGTAATTAATAGAAAAGATGAAAAAAGATATTCATTATGCAGATGATGCAAGAAAACAACTCTTGAAATGAGTAGAAACTGTCGCAAATGTAGTTAAAGTGACTATGTGACCAAAATGAAGAAATGTAATTTTGGATAAATGATTTGGTGCTCCAACAGTAACAAACGATGGAGTAAGTGTAGCCAAAGAAATTGAACTCGAAGATAAAGTAGAAAATGTATGAGCAGAAATGGTTAAAGAAGCTGCCGAAAAAACAAATAAAGAAGCCTGAGATGGAACTACAAGTACTGTAGTTTTGGCACATGCTATTACTAAGGAATGACTTAGATATATTGATTCTGGAATCAATCCTTTCGCTCTTGGAAGAGGTTTACACAAAGCTGTAGATAAATTAGTAGCTGATATTCAAGATACAGCACAGCAAATTGGGGACAGCAAAGAACAAATCAAACAAGTAGCTACAATTTCAGCACAGGATGAAGAAGTTGGAGATTTGATTGCTGATGTATTTGAAGAAATTGGTAAAGATGGAACAATTACAGTGGAAGAATGAAATACTCTCGGATTGAGCAAAGAAATCAAAACTGGAATGCAATTTGACCAAGGTTATCTTTCTCCATATTTCGTTAGCGATAGCCAGAGAATGGAATGTGTAATCGATAAACCATATGTATTGGTAACTGACAAAAAAATCTGATCTATGAAAGAGATTATTCAACTTTTGGAATCTATGGCTGCTACTGGAAAGAAAGATATGCTTTTGATAGCTGAAGATGTAGAATGAGAAGCTCTCGCTTCATTGATATTAAACAAGATTAGAGGAATGCTTAATGTAGTTGCTGTAAAAGCTCCTGGATTCGGAGACAGGAAAAAGGAAATTCTTAAAGATATCGCAACTGTGACTGGAGCTACATTGATTACTGACCAATTATGAATTAAGCTTGAAGATGCAACTATAGATATGCTTGGTAAAGCTGATAAAGTAATTGTAAACAAAGATGAAACTATAATCGTGGATGGTAAATGAGATACTGATGAGATTAACGATAGAGCTAATCAAATTAGAGCTCAAATCTGAATCACAAAATCTGACTATGATAAAGAGAAGTTAGCTGAAAGATTAGCTAAATTAGTTGGTTGAGTTGCGGTAATCAAAGTTTGAGCTGCTACAGAGATGGAAATGAAAAATAAGAAATTCAAGATTGAAGATGCTTTGAATGCAACTAGAGCTGCTATTGAAGAATGAATTGTTGCTGGATGAGGAAGTGTTTTGGTTCAGCTTTCTAAGACTCTTGGAAAAATTAAATTAGAAGATCAAGAAGAACAAGTGGCTGTAGAAATCATTCAACAAGCTATCCAATATCCATTAAAGCAGATTGCTGATAATGCTGGTTTCAAATGAGACTGGGTTGTAGAAAAAATCAAAGAATCAAAAGATATGGATTATGGATTTGATGCTAGAACTGGAGAATTTACAAACTTGAAAAAAGCTGGAATCATCGATCCTGCAAAAGTTATTAGAGTTTCACTTGAAAATGCTGTAAGTACTGCTGCAATGTTATTGACTACTGAGGCTGTAGTTGTTGATAAACCTGAAGATAAATGCAGCTGTAATCATGCAGATGCTGGTGCAGGAATGTGAGGATGAATGTGAATGTACTAAAATCTAATATATTGAAAAAAGAGGCAAATGCCTCTTTTTTTTATCATTTAACGCTTCTCATAAGCATTATCATTACATATCATCTTTTTTCTTTCATATTTGGATTTGTATCTGTAACTATTCATTCAGATTTTAATTTTTCCATATGGTGAGTGTAATATTTTGCTGTAGATTTATATTCACCGTCTGCTGTAGAATAGAGTAATCTTGATAATGCTGTCACAAATTCTGCTCTAGTTACCTCATCATTTGGTCTGAATTTATTATTAGGCATATTCTGTCACATAATTCAGAGTTGATATGCCAAAGTTACACCGTTGTCATAATCTTTATTCATTTTATTTGTTACGTCATTAAAGTTTATTATTCATTTTGAGACATCTGGAGATTGTCAGAGCACATTTATTGCGTATTGAGACAGCATTTTTGCCATCTGTATTCTTGTAACTTTTCAATCAATTTTTGCTTGTTGAATTGTGGGCATAGTTGTAATTCAGTTTTGTTTTGCAAATTCATATGCCTGCTGAAATTCTGGAGAATAACTTTGTGTTCATCCACCCTTGAATAAATTTGCATCTCCATTTGAGGTAGGAGAAGTCTCACTATCTTGTGCTCCATCTTCAATAGGATTTGAATTATTTACGGTATCATCGTCGTCATTCTGAGATGGTTCTGTCGGAGTTTCTGTTGAAGGTTTATCCTCTTTTGGTGTATCTGGTTTATCTGAATTTCATCATCAACCTCAACCACCTCATCATCCTCATCCACTTGATCATATTTTTTCCCATTTAGCGTATAGTGTAATATCTCAAGTACTTCATGTCTCTATACTTGTAACTTTAGTTGAGTACTCACTATCTAAAAATCGTCATTCAAATCTGTATCAATTCTTCGATGGATTATTTAATGTATAAGGTGTAAGCTCTGTTAAATATTGTGTATGGTCTAGATTGATAAACTTATATCCATGTTTTATTCATTCAAAATTGGCTCAATCAATTCATTCATAAGTGATATTATGTATATCTGTTTCTTTTCAAAACAGCGCTGTTGTAGTATGTATAGCTCCACTCCATAGTTCTGTAAGCTCTGCGTCTAAATAAAACAACATAGCTTTTCATGATTCTAATTGATATCCTGTACTCCATTTCATCACCATTGAATTAAATTCATCAAAATCATAGAATTTATCTTTCTTTATATATGAGTAGTTTCAATCATCAACTGTTGCACCATAATATATTTCATCTGTTCATTCAACATTTGCATTATCATAATACCTCCTATGTATCACTACTCTCGTATTCTCTTCATTTTCTATTACTATATTTGCCATTCATGTTGTTTGATTTGTTTGATCTTCTACAGGGAAATACTCATTAGAACAATCATTACTGTATCTATTATTTTCCAATATTAATGTACTTTCTCCAAGACGTCCAGCTCTACTTAAATAATCACTATGTAAAGCTATTGAAATATCATATTTAAGATATCATTTTTTTCCACAATTGATATCAATTCCACTATTCTTTAGAGTGCTATTTCTTATTTCTCATTTTCAATTGTAAGACAGCAACACCATAAGTTGTTTTTCAAATGAACAATTATCTACTTTAAAATATCAATACATATTATGATCTCCTAAAACATAAGTATTAGTATCTTTAAAGTCTGAATTAGTTATCTTAAGTTCATACCGAATACGTCATCTTTCGCCACCTCATCATGCTTGAGAAGATACCACTCAAACTGAAGTATTAAATGGTTGTGTACCATAATTATGTTCAAAATTTGATGAATCAATGTTTAAAAATACGTCATCGTCTTCTATTACTGCCCCATCATTTCCACACCAATTACTGTAAAAATCTGAATTATTTATATATAGCGTTCCGATTGGCATTGATGATCATGTCGAAATTTTTGGTAAATATCAGGTTGGATTATGGTTAATACTTGGAATATGAATTGCTCATCCATTTGAGTATGCTGTATTTCCACTAAATGTACAATTATCTATTGTCATAACTTCTGGTGTGTACTGTAGTGATAATGCTCATCCGTGAGTTCTTGCGTAATTGTTTTCAAATAAACATTCTGAGAATGAGATTTTTGTAATTGGAGATTCATCCTCAATGTTTGTAGCAGTATTTGGTCATATACGTATTGCTCACCCGCGTCATGAATTACTTGTTCCACTTGCTCAGTTATGTATAAAACTTGAATTTATCATCTCTATTCATCATTTCTCTACTATTATTGCAGCAGATCATTTGCTGTTTAGACTATTTGATATTGTTAGACCATCTCAAGAGATGTCTCATACTGAATAAATTTGAGGGTGTGTCTTTGCTGTGTCTAAACTTTCTGTTGCACATACTGATGCTGTCACATCTCAGATTTCATTTCTTGTTTCATTTACTCATCATAAACATAATGGTATATTTGATTTTGCGTTTATCAAGGAATTATATCTATTTGGTGCAAAGTTTACTGCATTATCTGTAATAGTAATATCTTTCAAATGTAATGAACTACCCTCATTTACTGTTATTGTAGTTATATCTGCAATCCTTGTTATCGTATGATTATCTCAATTTATTGTTAAAGATTTTCATGATAAAATGGATGCTTCTGAAACTTGGATATTGTCTATCAACTTAACCACATCTCCACTTTCAGCTTCAGCAATTGCTTGTGATAATCACGTATATGTTCAAGTTAATTCTCAATCTCTGTACAAATGTATTGGATTATTCAAATCCATTTCAGATTGATTTAATTCTTGAGCTTTACTTTGTGGAATCAAAAACACGATTCACATGATTAATAATACTAATAGTCCAAATAGTTTTTTCATTTTTATTTTTTAGAATAGTAAAAGTTAATAATAACTAATTATATATTAAATTTTACAATTGTCAAATTTTCGATGACTTTTTTTTATAAAAAACCAACCATCTATGGTCGGCTTTCTATTTATTTTTTGTTTTTGTTTTCTATTGAATTTGGTTTACCATATCGGCCATTGGAAGGTAAATTGATCACAGCAAGATTCAAACTGTTCACGCAATAAATACCATAATTAGAGGCTCTAATACCGCCATCAACGAATCTATATTATTTTTTAATGTACTAGCATAAAATGGTGTAATTTTCTTCAATACTGATGGCAATTCTCATGTATTTTCTCACACATTAATAATCTGGATTAGGATAGGATCAAACAAGTCTGTTCATTCCATAGAATCATAGATTGAAAATCATGCGTTAATTGAATTTCTAACCTCTACCATTTTTCTTTTATAGTGAAAGTTATCAAAGATACTTGCCAAAAGTTTGAATGATATTACTGGACTAACTCATGCTTCATAAAACTGTGCTAACAATGAAGTAAATCTACTCATGTAAAATAGTTTTACTACTCACTTAACGACAGGGACCATCAAGAGTAGTTTATCTATTCAAATCTTGAATAATAATCGCTTACTATATAAAACATTATATGTTACTACGATAGCTATTACTCATATCAATAATTTATACCGGTTTGCTTCCATAAATTCTGATGTACTTAGCATAAATTTTGTAATTCATGGGAGATCTTCTGGATCTCAATACATTTCGATAATATTTGGAAATACGAATATCAATAAGACAATGACTGCCACTATTGTCAGTATTATCATCATAATAGGATACATGGATGCCTTTTTGATTTTCGCATTAATCTCTTGTGAAGATTCCAAACTATCTGCAATTTCTTCCAAAGTCTGAACCATATTACCTGTAATCTCTGTAGATCTAACGAGCTCAATTTCATCTGAATTGAAGAAATAAGATTCTGCTTCCATAGCTTCTGCAAGAGATGCTCACTCTGTCAATTTATCAATCATATCATTGATAATCAAAAGTAATCATTTATTTTTTTCTCATTGTTGGAGTGCTCTTAATGAATCACGGATTCACAATCATGCTTTCTGGGAAACTGCCATTAATCTGAAAAAATTCGCTTTTTCTTCTAAGCTTGGTTTATTTAGATTAACCCATATTCAATCTAGTTTTTCTTGTAAGTTTTGAAAGAATCCCATCAATCACGATAAACTAAATAAAAGCAATACTAAATATCTTGAAGTTTTACGAATCTATATACTTCATGTAGATCAAGTTCTCATTTTAATGCTTTGAAAACTCAATCTCTCTCTAGATCTATCATTCATCTTGATAATGCAAATCTACCTACTTCAAATGCAGATTTTCCATCTAGAAGTAACATTTTGATATCATCCGTATAGTCCATCATTTCATATATTCAAAGTCTTCATTTATAACCTGTTCATTTACAAAGTGGACATACTTCTCCTGTTTTTGGATCTTTTCATGTTCACTCCATCACGTATCATTTTACGAAAAAGTCGTTCCACTCTTCTTGAGATATATTACGCAATTGAAGTTCTTTCTTTAATAGTTCCTTATCAAAATTACGGAATGAATTTTTAGCGTTTCTAAACTTCAATTCATCCTCTGGTCTAAGTTTTACTTTTTGTCCACAGTTTGCACAAACCTTTCTTCAAAGTCTCTGTGCAATAACTAGGTTAAATGTACCTGCAATCATGTAAGGTTCACCTCACATTTTTTCAACCCTGGTAATAGTTTCTACGGCTGAATTGGTATGGATTGTAGAGAATACAAGGTGTCAGGTCATGGAAGATTCCATCGCCATTTCCAAAGTTTCTCTATCACGAATCTCTCACACCATGATAATATCAGGATCTTGTCTCAATGCAGATCTAAGTCATGAAAGGAAAGTAAATCCAATATCGGATCTAACTTGTGCCTGATTTAATCATAACATTTTATTTTCGACCGGGTCCTCAAATGTAGTAATATTTACTTCAACTTTATTAATATCTGAAAGAGCTGAATATAACGTTGTAGTTTTTCATGATCCAGTAGGTCATGTATTCAAAATAATTCAGTTTGGATATGCTAGATTTTTCTGCATAATACGTCCGTTTGATCATTCCAATCAAAGTGCAGACAAAGGAGGAATATCTTTTGATTTGTCCACGATACGCATTACCAATTTTTCTCACCAAACTGTAGGCAAAGTATTGGCACGCAGATCGATTTCTTTATTTGTTTCAGTTGTAGCAGAAACTCTGGCATCTTGAGGTAACCTTTTTTCATCGGGTCTCATCTGTCCAGATTCAATCTTAAACTTTGAAATAATAGAATCATGAAAAGATTTTGGATATTGAACTAACTCTTCCAAAACTCAGTCAATTCTGATTCTGATTCTACAATAATTTTCAAAAGGTTCGATATGAATATCTGATGCATCTTCTTCTACTCAAATAGTCAAAAGATAATCAAATATCTTCAAAATATCTGATTGGAGTATCGCTTTGTTAAGCAAATCCCTATAATTAACTGGTTGTGCGTTATTTTCTTCCATGTTTTGATTTACGTATAATAATATCAAATACGACATTATTATAATCCAAATTTTTTAAAAAGCAAAAAATTGGGGACTTTTTTTGTGAGTATTGTATGAACTAAGATTTTCTTGTTTTTTTGGCTATATTTGTTATTTTTAATTCAGATTTTTATTAATTTTGTGATTAATGAATAATAAACAAATCTGATATAAGAATGAAGAACTTGTAAAACAACACTATCTGAGTAATTGATATGAGCTTATAAAATGAAATTATACCATCCAATGATGAGAAATCGACCTTTTGATGAAAAAATGATGAGAATTGGTAGTAATCGAGGTAAAAACTGTGAATGATATAGATGAACTCGATAATTATGTTACACCCAAAAAAATCTGATTTTTACAAAGAACTTTGGAAAATTATTTGCAAAATATAGATGAAAGCCGAATTGAAGATATCAGAATGGATGTAGTTTTTGTGAAAAATAGTCAGATTTTGGAAATTTATGAAGATGTCACGAATAGATAAATTTTTGAAATTGTATTTTGATAATAGAATGTTATAATTAACTGTTGTAATTTTATTTTGAGTTTGAGGTTTAATGACTGACAAGAAATCGCATAAAATACACTTTTTAGATGCAATACTTTTCATAGTTTTCTGAATGATAATCTGAGGAGGATTAATGATTTGGAAACAAGATGTGATTTTGAGTAAGTTGATAGAAAAACACGAGTCAAGATATACAAAATTTGAAGCAATAGATGAAATATTGGATGGAGAATTCTATGATGAGGATATCCTAAGTGGTTCAAAAGCTGATATGGTAGAATGAGCTTTGGTTGGATATGTAGGAGCGATTGATGACCCATATACAGTTTATTTGAAAGAGGAAGATAATACTGAATTAATGAACGAGCTAGAAGACAATGCAGGCTTTGCTGGAATTTGAGCGGTAATTGAAAAGCAAGAAAATTATGTGATAATTTCTGAAGTTTTAAAAAACTCTCCTGCTGCTAGAGCTGGATTACTTCCACTTGATAGAATTTATATGGTAGAAGATCAGACTTTAGAAGATTTGAGTGCAACTGAAGTTGTGCAGTTAATTAGGGGAGAAAAATGAACAGAAGTAAATCTTTTCATTGAGAGAGAATGAAAAAAATGAGAAGAAAATAGCAGATTTTTGGTAACTATCGTGAGAGATGACGTAAGCATTCCATCTGTAACTTCAGAAGTAATTGAAAAAGATGGTAAAACTCTGCTTTATTTAGAGGTTTATATCATCTCAAACAAAACTACTGCCTTACTTTTGGAGGAAGTAAGTGAAGCTTTACAGTCAGCTGGAAAAATTGATGGAATTATACTAGATTTAAGAGGAAATAGCTGATGATACCTGGAAGAAGCTGTAAAATTACTAGGACATTTCTTTCCAAGGGATACTTTACTAGTAAAGAGCAAATATAAAGCGTATGAAGATATTGACCACGTTTCAAAATGAAGGTGAGAACTATGAAATTATCCAATCGTAATTCTCGTAGATCAACTCACTGCGAGCGCTGGAGAAATTATCGCTCTAAAATTTCAAGAAGAATGAAAAACTATAATCTGAATGCAAACTTTCGGAAAATGAAGCATTCAGGCTGTAGAAGATTTCAAAGATGGTTCAAGTTTGAAATATACCGTTTGAAAATGGTACTCTCCAAATGATGTAAATATTGATAAAGAATGAATTACTCCTGATATTGAAGTGGAGCGAGATTATGAGAAATATAAAGAAGACTGAACCGATAATCAGTTGGAAACTGCAAAAGAAGAATTATTAAAATTGATTAAATAAAGAAATCCCCATTTTATTTTCCCCTTTTAAAAGGGGGATTGTCGTAAGACTAGGGGGATTTTTGTGTATTCTACATTTTAAAAAAATACTCCGTTAAAGAGTATTTTTATAGTTTCTTAAGTATTCTTCAGAAGTCATTGCTGTTAACATTCTTGATAATTGTAACAATCCCCTTGCTGTAACAACTTTTCTTACTCTCCTTCTCAGTTTAGGTGTAGTTTCTTTTGCTACATTATTTGTAAACTCTAACACTCAGTTTCGAATTGAACTGTTTATATTATCATAATCCATTGTTTTCATTTTGAATGAATCATCTGTCATTGACATCATATTTTTTGATAGATCCCTTAATAATTCAGTAGATATGTTTTCCTCAATAAGTTTTCATTTAATTGTTTCATAATCATTTTCTAATATTTCTTTTAAGTAAGAGTAAAAATTTCTAAAAAGATCTATATCAACTTCTCACTGTTTTTGTTTTCTATCATTTTTTATTCATATATACTTACTCTGTAGTTTCTCAATTTCTTCCATCGCTTTCTTTTTTGATGGCGATTTATTTAGGATATTCAACAGTATTTCCCTATCATTTCATGATAATTTATATTTGGGATTATCAAAGAACGGCATAGCTTCCCTAAAAGCTGTAAATGAAACGAGAGTAGGCAGATCTTTTTCTATATCTTCCTTTTTTTTGAACATTTTCTTAATTCTATAACATCTTCATTGGAATTCTCTTGTGATATAGCTTTTTTGTGCTACATTGGTAGTTCATTCTCATTTTCAATATATTTCTCTATATAAGCTATGTGGAGCAATCCCAGATTCTTCTATATATTTTTCTAGTATCTCTCAAATCTCTCGCATTATTCAAACTGCATCAGTTCCTCTTATTGTATCTTTATTATTTTTATATTCATTGTATAATGGTGCTATTTCATTAATAATTTCTCAAATGTTCATGATATAATGTATTATAATATCTAAATATCTGCAAGATTCTGTCAAACAAGATCCTGTAGTTCTTTTTCAAAGCTATAAATAAACTCTACAAGATCAACAAACATTCATTTATTATATTGAGGTTGTCAATGTTTATTATGAAACGTATCTTTGTAATGTACAGTAATCTCTCAAGCCAAATATGTAATTAATCTTTCCGTTATTTTATCATTTCAATCGCGGAAAGTTTTAGTTCTTTCTACGAAATCAGGATGGTTTTTATATATAATTATTTCACCATCAACTAGTGTTGATCTAATTTTATTTCCATTCTCATCTTCTGGTACTTCAATATCTTCAAATTTAATTGAAAATCAATCTCAACGCTTCATTGTTCAAAGTCCTCATAATCAATCTATTGGATCTAGTCATTTAAATGATCCTCATTGTTTCTTTTCTTCTCAAGGGAAGTCTTCTCATGGATTTTGAGTTGGTCAAAAACCATCTCAATCTAGAGTTCAAATGCTTCTTCTATCCCCTCAAGGAGTTATATTTCAATTATTATGATCTTGAGCTCAATTTCAATCTTTTCATTCTAATCAGTTTACATCAACAACTTCTCACTGCATAGTTCAGTTTCAATCAGCTTTACTAGCTTCTATTGGTCTATATTTCATATTATCAATTTTTGATAATTTTGATAATACAGAAGTTAATTTAGTTTCTAATTTTTTATAATGCTCATTTTGAGTTATTTTGTTTACTTTCTGTATCAATTCGCTTATTTCTGGTTCCAATTCGATTATTTTATTAAATACCCATTTTGTTGAGGCATCAAGTTTCACACCATTTCTAGCTAAATTTGGACTGGCACTATTTCATAAATCAATATATCAAATTATATTTGGGTGTTTCCATATTGCACTTTTATTTTTTGATCTGAAAGTCTGTATTTCACAAATACTTTCTATCTCTCTTCATCTAATCATAAGAAAAGGAGGGCGATCTATTTGCTTGTTTTCTATCACTTTTAGATATATTTTAATTGGATCTTTTCATATAGTAGGGATAATTTTTTCATATACTTCTCATTGGTATTGTTCATAATTAAATGGACTACAAACTATTGGCTCGCTTCTATCTTTTGTTATCTCTATTCTTAGATTTTTTCTTCATAAAATTCATTCCAAATGTTTCTCAATTCTACCTTTTATATTTTCAACTGTTAAATCTTTTAGAAATTTTTTTTCAATAAATTCACTTAATACAATTTCAGTTCAATCCCAAATATAAGGTACCTTTTGAGGATTCCTTGTGTATCAATTACGAATATCTTCAATACTTATATTTAGTTCCTCTCATGAGATTTTTCATATGTTCTTAGTCTTAATTCTTATTTTATTAGCAATTGCTGGAAATGAGAAAACTCAATATCAAAATTGTCAATGATCATTCTTTCAATGTACTTGGTGTAATCAGATACTTGTTATTAATACACCTAAATCATTGATTCAATCACAATTATCTGTTATCGTAACTTCTTTGTTCTTGGTATTGATATCAAATTTTATCAAAATTTCCTTCGTATAAGAATTTGATTCTGCGTTAAAATAAGCTCATGCGCTGTCTAAGGAGTTATCAATATACTCAAAAAATACTCTCTCAGGGTCGTCCTTGTAAAAAGTTGAAATTGATTCAAGTATATTTGATTTCACAACAAAATTGGTGTATCATTCTGGCATCTTGGAAAGATTATATAATAAATATGTTTATAATATATACATTTTATTATAAATGTCAATATAAAATTTAAAACATTTTCTACAAAATTTTCATTTCCTGCAGCAACTTTTCATACTCCTCATAATCATCTGGATATTGCTTTTTAAGAAACTTTTTGAGTAATTCTAACCAATTTCAGAAACTTAACTGCCCTGCTAAATCAGGCTTTTCTAACTGTTCCAATAATTTTTCAGTAGACTTCGTATCCTTTTTGAGCTGAACGTTTTGGAGAGATTGCTGAAGTTTTGGCTCCACAAACTCGTCCATATTATCATATTGAAGCTTCTCCACCGACAAAGAGAGCGAAACATTTTTCATATCTAAACTATCTTTATAATTCGTTTCCACCGTGAACGAAGCATCCTCGAAGTTGTCTGAATTTTGCAAAGATTTCCAATGAGTGAGAATATCATTTCCCGAGATTGCTTGAAAAGACTGAGTGAACAAATCAGCATTCCCAGTCTTTCTCTCCATCGTGAAATAATAATTTATTCCAGTTTCGTGAGCTGTAAATTTTCCATCATTCCAAATCCAAAAATATTTAATCTGATCTATTTCAAGTGGAGAAGTAGCTCGCAGACTTCATGTGCAAAGGTAGTTTTTGTATGCAAAAGCCTGATGCAAATGTCACGAAATAATTTGCAAATTCTCTTGGTCTAGCCAATGCTGAGATAAAGCTCTATCCCTGAAACTGAATTTCGCCTTTTGTCACGGAAATGATACTCATTCCACATAATAGTGGTGAATCAAAGTCAAATCTGAATATTTTTTGGTGAATCGCTCCACGACTAAGTTTAACTGAGTTGAAAAAGTCAGATTTTTATTTTTGCTTTTCATTTCTTCGGCATATTTTTGGTCTTTTAGGTCATCAATTTCTGGGAAATCTTTTTCATCAATCTCCAGCATCGCAGGCAAAAAACAGATATTTTTTCATTCAATTTCTTTCACGAATGGCTTAGTTATGAAGCATATTTCATTGTCTGAATTTTCCATTCTAGATAAGATTTCAAAGGCTTTTCTTCATTCCTCAAAAACGAATGTATTTCCTAGTCGGTCGTGATTTCATGCTAAAATATATAGATTTTTTCACTGAGTATAGAGTTCGAGAAATAAGTCGTAAAGCTCGAGAAGTGCGTTTCTATCATAACTGAAATGATATACAAAATCACCTAGAAAAATCAGATTTTTTTCTTCGTTATGCTCCTGAATAAAAGATTTGAGTGAATTCAAGAGTTTATCTTTTATCCTACTGTTTAAATGTATATCTCAGATAAGTAGCATGAATTAAAATTTTAAAGATTAAATTATTCTTTAATTTAATAAAATTACTGAATTTTGTTGTGGATTTAATTTATTTTTTATGTCAGGGAAAAGAGAACCTATTTTAATTTTCTCAATTGTTTCTAATACTTCATCTGTAAATGGGTACATATATAGTCAATAAAAGGTATTCTTATACGTTGGACCATGATAAACTATGGAAAATTCATCCAAAACATATCTACACAGAATTAGATATTCTTCTTCGCTAAATTTTCTATCAACAATTGATGCTTTTATTGATTTCAATATTGCGTTTCTAAAATCAGAATTATTTTCAAATTCTTTATAAACAATATCAGTTGTAGTTTTGCAAAATGGATCATTTACGGCATATTCATGCCATCATATGACTTCTATGTACTTTTGCTGTTCTTCTGGTAATTTATCTATTATCTCTTGAATATTGTTTTTTATTTCTATTCATTTTCTCATAAGACGCCTTTGGTTTTGCTCTACACTATGTGTAGTATTTCTCACAATTCGGTTACTAATTTGTATCTCATCAACAACAATAACTATCACTTTTTCTTTTGTTTTTTCTAATGCTCGCTGAATGTAATCAACAATATTTTGAGTAGGTTTGGTATCATTAAGGAAAAATTTGTTTCAAACACATATAGGTACCATGATATTATTTTTTGAAATATCTTCTTGTGAAATATTAAACAGTCTTCTAATTTCCATTTTTATGTTTTTACAATATAAATTATTAATAATCTATTAAATTTTAATTACGTACGTTTCTTTACTCTCTCTCCTACAGCTTTCAGGCTTAAAAACTTTGATATTTTTTCATCCATATTTTTTCTTGAGATTTGCGACGTATTCGTCAAATCCGGGTCCCATAAATATTTTCGTACAGAATTTTCCATCAGGTTTGAGATATTTATCATAAACTCGTAAAGTCTG
>CAMJDC010000027.1 GCA_946404285.1 uncultured bacterium
TTTGTCTGTTTGTTGTGAGATATCCAAGTCATAAATCTTCAATAGTCTGAACTCTGTCTAGTAATGGATTAGTGATACGGTGAATTAATATTGGTGGTTGCTCAGTTGAATCAATGAAAAGTTGGAGTAATTCACGCATTTCTTCCAAAGGAATTTTTTGTAAATCCCAAATGTTTATTTTTTCGAATCAATCGTCTTCAGGTTTTGCAAATGGTAAATCTTGCTGTAAAAATGATTCAGAGTAATGTGATAAATTTTTGATTTGTTTGGCTGATTTTTTGGGGAATGTGAGGAATACGTGTAAAGATTCTCTCTTGATTTTTGATCAGAAACATTGTGGACATGGTTTCATATCGAGCATTGCTTGGAAATCTACGGTTAGCATTCATTTTTCGAATTGATCTTTGATTACGTCTTCCATTCAAATGTATTTGAAACTAGCCCACTTTCATTTTACAGGGATTCTGCTTCAAATAGGTAAACGAAGTTCTTCGTTGTCTCAATATACAACTATATGCAAAAATCGTTCTGGTTGGTCTTTCCAGATTTTTTCTAAATCCTGGTTATATTTTTCACATAATTTACGCAAGATTGCTTGTCCGATATTCGAATCTCTCCATGGGAGAATGGCATCTTTTAGTGGAGAATTTGGTTCAATGATTTTATCAAAATCTACTTGTAGAATTTCTCAAAGTCCATGGCAGCATTCACAGGCTCATTCTCAGCGGTTTGGAGAAAAGTGTTGTGTAGTAAATTCTGGGTATGTGATATTACAATTTGGACAAAACATTTTGTCTGTGAATCGTTCTATCTCTTTGTCATTACCAATTCACACTCAAGATTCTCACGCCTCATTTCATTCGGCTCATGATGATGATTTTTTGGATGACTTTTTTGAGGAAATCTCAACGTTTGATAGTCAGGTATTTTCTACTGTAGAAATGGAAGCAGATTCTCATGATTTATCCATGACATAGACTCAGAATTTTTGAGCTTCTCAAAGGATTTTGATTATATCTTCTTTTAGTCTTGGTAATTTTTCTTCGTCTATACTGATACGGTCGTAGATTCCGTATATTTTGAGTGGAAAATACTCGTCTTTTACTACAGGATCTTCGAGATAAAAATATTCAATAGGTACTGAAAAAGCTGTTTTTTCTTTCTGATTTTTCTTTTCTTTTAAAGATAATTCTTGATTGTCGATATTTTTTGAGAGTGAAATTTTGTTATTTTGTTCTATAGGTGCAGAAAGAAGTAAATATCTTGTAAATCATGATCATTTTTCGATTTTTGATCTGTTGTTTTTTACGAATTTTTGTAAGTCAGCTTTGGTATTTAGTCTTCCTGATTCTTTGAGTAAATATAATTTTTTTCAAAAATATTTTTCTTTGATTTCTCACAGGATTGCATCTACGTTTTTGGGTTTAATGTGGGCTCCACAATTGTAACAGTAACTTTCTCCTACTTTTGCAAAAAGAAGTCTGGTATAATCGTCGATTTCGGTTAGAGTTCAAACTGTTGAACGACTATTTCATCAGCGTTTATTTTGTTCAATTGCAATTGCTGGAGAGAGTCATGCACAATATGCAATATCTGGTCTTTCTCAGAGATTAAAGAATTGGCGTAGGTAACTGGAAAGTGATTCTATGTAACGAAATTGCCCTTCTTTATAGATTGTTTCAAAAGCTAGTGAAGATTTTCCGGAACCTGATACTCAAGTGAATGTAATAATTTGATTTTTTGGTAAAACTAAGTCGATGTTTTTCAGATTATTGGTTTTTATTCATTCTAGTACTATTACGTCAGATTGATTTGGTGAAAGTGTGTTTTTTGTGGATTTTTTTGTAGCCATAAGGTGGAGAAAATGTTAAAATCTGAGTCTTAAATTTCAATCTTGGATTGTAGGGATTTTTAGGATGAATGCAAGATAATAGATTAAAATATTTGGTAATTATTTTTATTACAAAAAATTGTTTGGATTTTTTTGACTTTTTTTTGTTTTTTGATTATAATTATATGTGTTTTATTTTTAACTTTTAAAAAATGGTAGAAAAGTACGAGTCTAAAATGTCTGATTTGGATGCATTACAAACTGAGGAGGAAGTTGTTGAACGTGTTGGCTCTTATTTGTGAGAATTTAAGGGTGATATTGAATCATCGGCGCCTAAGGTTGATTATGTGGATACAAGTAAAAAGTATGGTATTGCATTGGATGGTAGTGAGTATAATACTAGCAATTCTTTTACGAGTAGAAGTTGAATAACTTATAAGTTATATGATCAGACTAAATGACCTTGGTCAATGAATAAATATAGTGATGGAAGAACTATGAAACAAAAATGATGTATGTTAACTTCAGCTGCAGTTGTGGCTTCATCTTTGTGAAATTTTAGTATTACTCCTTGAGATCTATTTAATAGGCATAGACATGAGCTTGTTGCTACTTCTGTTCCTGCTGAATCAAAATGAAAATTAAAACAAAAAGTTGTAAAAACAAATTCTGAAATTATAGATTGATTGAAAAGTGGAAATCCCGTAATTATCAAGGTTGAGGGGAAAAATAGAAAGTGATGAAAGAGTAAATTTACTTCTAGTCAACATTATATGTCACTTTTGGATATTTCAGAAGATGGTAGTAAGGTTTTTGTTGGAAATTCACATATTTCTGATTGAGGAAATTATTCATCAAATGGATGGTATTCAACTAATGAGGTATTGACGAGTGTAAGAGAAGCAACAGTTTTTTATAGAAGTTAGTTTTGTTATTCATAATTGCTTATAATCTTACATTTATCTCAAATATGTAGTAATCATTTTTCACTGATTATTCATTGGTTGATTTCTATGACGTATTTTGCGTCAGATTTTGGTGTATATATTTCACATTCTTCAGTTTTACATGGATCCATCTGGATAATATCTACGATGTTTAAATCTGAATCTAGTCGGATTCATGCAAGTGGTATTAATGTATTTTTCATTCGAAAAGGATGAATTCAACTTTCTTCAAAGACGAAGAGCATTCAATTATTATCAGGGAGAAATTCTCTATGCATGAGTCATAATTCGCGTGATTCTTTGTCTGCTGCTATTTCGATATTGAAACATGTATTATTACAGCAGATTTTTGGATTTTTTGATTCTCATGCTTCATATTTATATATAATAAAAGATATAATTATTAGTATGATGAATAGAATTATTCAGATGATAATTTTTGTTGTTTTTTTCATGTGTATCTTTTAATGTTATTAAATGATATTGTTATTTCGACCGAAGGGAGAAATCTATTGTTATTGTGTATCGTGTTGTGGATTTCTCAGTCCTAAACTTCTTCGGAATGACAATTAGGCATATCTCCACTGCCCTTCTGGTAAGTCGTTTGGTAATGTGTATTGGGCTTCTTTGATACGTTGTAAATCGATTAGATTATATCAGAGTTTTTTTATTACTCTTCTAATATGGCGTTTTTTTCATTCATTGAGAATTACTTTGTAAGTGAGTGGATTTTGAGTTGGTTGGATGTCTAAGAATTTGAGCTGTTCTCATTCGTCGATGATTCAGCTTTTTACTTTTTGTTTATCTTCAAATTTGAATGGAGTAGAAAGTTGGATGAGATATTCTTTTTCGATTTGGAATCTTGGATGTTCGAACTGATGGACTAGAGATGGAGTATCTGTGAGTAAGACTAATCAACGACTGTTTTTGTCTAGACGTCCGATGTAATATCGATTTTTGAATTTATCTGGAAGTAATTCGTAAATTGTAGAATTATGGGGATCTGATTTGGAAACTACGTATCATTTGGGTTTGTTAAAAATAATTAGTTTTCATTTCGGAGTTTCGGATTTTTCAGAAATGGTGATATTTTCTTTATTTCATTCATCATCGATAATTGTGAGTGTATCTCAGTTTTTTAGTTCAGATTTGAAGGATTCGAGTTTTTCATTATTCAAAAAAATCTGACCATTTTGGATTAATGATGCGATTTTGCGACGTGAGAGTCATTTTGAGTTTTGCAGAAATGGGATAATTTGCATGAAAATAATCAGATTTTTAAATTATTTTTTCTTTTTTTAAGATATTTTTTCGTATTTTTATTTCAAATAAAAAAAAGTCCCCAAAAATTTGACAAATTTTAATGTTTTGGATATAATAATGTGATAAGTTTTATTGCTTATATAACAAAAACATAATGACTAAGAAGGAATATTTATTAAAAATCTTGGAACAACTTGAGCCAGTTTGGGATTTAGCTTCAGGTTTAAAGATTGTAGTGGAACAATGATCTCTATCGGATGACATTGTTGATACTTTGATTGGAGCTGTAGAATCTGGAATCCATGCTGCAAGATCTGAAGTGGCAAAAGCAAAAATGAAAAAATGATTAGACGCTTTAGAAAGGATGAAACAAATGGAAAAACAAAGTGCGTTACAAGATGAAAAAGAATTAGCTCAATTAGATGAGTTATTAAATAGTTTTTAGTTTTCTATTGTATTGAAAATGACTGCACCTAATAATCCAGCAAGTGCAACGGATCCATCACTTAACACTCCAGTGCCGCAGGTAGAAACTGCAGATTCAGATGATAGCAGACAACAAAAATATGATAAGTTTAAGGATGATATTCATGCTACTTTAAATCAATGAGAAGTTTTGGCTGGTGTTGATATTGAATGAAGTTTCGCTTGAAGTTTTGCAGAGTCTTTAGAAAATGATACAGCTTTTTTGGCAGAGCTTAAAAGTTATGTTAATAGATCTAGAGAGAGATATGATCTTACTCAGGCTGAGAGAGATTCAATAGAGAAACTTGCAAGATTTTTGGATGATATTGGTAATCCTGATAGAATGAAGAAGGATTATGATGAATTTATGAGAAAATTACATACTCCTAAAAAGCTTAATACGATGACGAAAGCAGAGATTAGAAGAGTGGAAATATATTTGTGAAAAACAAAGAATGATGAAGTTGTTAGTAGTGCGTGGGAGGCATATAATCACATGAGGGATATTAAAGACAAATATTCAGAAAATTGAATGAAAAAACAAGACCAAGAGTTTTTTGATAGAATATGGAAAGTGTTGGAAGAAAATTATGCAGATAATGATAAATTTGTTGAGGGTGAATATCCTGCAATTAAAACATTATGACCAACGGTAGCTAGTTTACAAGCATTTGCGGGTGAAAGTTGGACGTGAGGAGATATAACTGAGGAGACAGTACCTGATTCGTGAAAAGCTAATTCCTTTGTGAAAAAGAAAAAAGTTGCAGATAAATTTAATGAAAAGAATAGTGAAAGAAAAACAAATAATGAATCAGTAGTAAGTGGAATAAGTGTGGATTATAATTCTGCAGATTTTACTAAGGATAGTAGTTGAAATTATTATTATAAGTTAAGTACAACTCCTTTTGATGCTGCTCAAATGTTGGTTGAGTTTAGAGATAATATTGAAAATAAAGCTAAGACATGAACTCAATTTGTAGGTAATGAAATGCAGGATTTGATAGATAGTAAAAAAGATGCTATTTTCCAAAATTTGAAAGCAAAGTTGGATGCGGATGGAAATATACAGCTAAATCAATCACAGGTTAATCCAAATCAGCCACAGGTTAATCCAAATCCAAATCAGCCTCAGACTCCATCATGAGATTTTGAAACAGAATTGGATGATGATACTTACAAATTAAATGATCAGGCATTAGAGGATAAGATAACGAGAGATTTACATTTTTGTGATTCATTTGATAAAAGTGGAACAACTAAGTTTAACATGGAAAATGTTAAAAAACATTTGGATAGTTTGAAAGATACAGATTGGAAGGAATTTAGAAATATGCAAAGAGATAAGGATCAAGAGAAAAATTTGTATGCTAAAGTGTGGACTATTGCTGTACAAATTGCTCTAACTTATTTGAATGAGAGTGAAAATGAGGATTTGAAGGACTTTAAAGGTAATTGTGATGTGAAATGAATAGATGGACGTTTTGGTAAAGCTACAAGGAATTGAGTTAAAACTTTTCAAGAAGCGTGGAATACTAAACATGATGCTGAGATAAGTAGTGGAGAGAAAGAAGTGTTGAATATTGATGGATTACCATGACCAAAAACGATACATGCCATACTTGACGAATTGGATGTTGAAGGTACTTGAGAGATAAAAGCAAAGGAATATGAGCACAAAGCAGGAGACGCGAAGCCAGCAGCAGAAGACTTAATGGAGAATGTACCAACAGGATATGATGTAAAATATAAAGATGATACAGCAGCGGATGAAGAGTTTGCGAAGTGAGCATGAGAGACAGTAACGGTAGAAGTAGAAGTAAGAGACGAAGATGGTAACGAGGTAACATGATCACCATTTGCAGTAAGTGTAGAGATAGTAGATTCATCAACTACTACACAGACTCTCCAAGAGAAATTGAATAATTTTGATTTGGCATCAAGTGATCTCGATTTGTCTGGTATCACTACTTTAACAACGGTCGATGCTCAAAACATAACTAATAAACTTGATGGTATAACGGGTAAATCTGTATTATTGAATGATCTTGAAGATATGGATGTCGATGTGGCTGAAGAGTTATCTAAGATAAATTGATATATTAAGATTAATAAAATGTTAGATGCTAGCACGATTGATACTAGTCTTTCAGATCCAAATTTTATGAATAAGCTGAAAAAATTGTCACCAGAAAGCGGAAATTTAGTAATTAAGGTAGATGATTCTGATGTGGCCTGAAAGATTAATGGTGCGGATACGGGTAATGAGATAAAAGAAGTAGAATCTTAATAATCTTGTGTAAAAATATTTTTAAATTCTAATAATTGATAAGATGCCAGGTGAAATAACACAAAATTATGATGTGGTTAAAGATGCAAATTTGGATAATGGTGATTTAAAATATAGTAATCAGTCACTAAAAGATTTAATTCAAGAGATAAATGAATTGAAGGATTATAATACTGATGGTGAATTGAATAAAGGTAATGATGATATGTCAAATCTTTTTGAGAAAGTAGGGTCAAAAGATGCTTCTCTAAAAATTACTTCAGGATTGAAAGAAAGTTTGATAAATAAGTGTAGTGCTACGGATGTTAGAAAGATAATTGATGAACTTTGAAAATTAAACAATGAAGCTTGATTATGACGAACAGATGAGGTAAAAACTCAGGTATCGAATCTGATTACTTTGTTGGAAAATGATGTTATGGTCGCTAAGAGACCTAGTAAATGGGATGAATTTGAAAATTATGTAAACGGTAATCAATTAAATAAGCTTAATAAGTTGAGTGAGAAAGAAATGAATGAAATAGTTGATTTTATATGAGGTTTGAGTGTGGAGGATGCCCAGAAGTTGAGTCTTAAGTTAGATGCTGCAAGGGATTGAACAACAAGAGCTGGTGGTAAAATAAAATCAACTGATGAGAGGTGGCTTAATAATATTCAATTAGCTTTGGTTGCTCGTCATAGAAGTGGTAGCTTGGAAGATGTTAGAGAGGCTGTAGTAAATAGTGAATTACTTAGTGAAATTCCTGTAGGAGCAGATGCTCAAGTTTTGAATGAAGCTTTTGATAACCATCAACTTGAGGATAAAAAATTGGTGTGGGATGGTGCTAAATTAGATGCTAATATAATTAAAAATATTGAAGGAAAAAATTATACTGCTCAGCAGTTTGTAGATAGATTTAATAAAGTTAATGAAGATAGAATTAAAAATGTTTGAGATATGTGACTTAAATTTTTAGAAAATTCTGATAATAAAGCTAAGCTTAATTTTATAGATTGAAACATTGATGTTGAAAACTCTAAAGAGTTTATAAATTCATTAAATAATCTTATATTAGTTAATAATTATCATAAAAATGCTGGTGATGAGTTAAATTCGGATCATTTTAAAGATATTCGTAAATCTTGGGAAGAAAAATTAAAGTCACTAGAGAATGAGAATATTGGTAATTGGGTAGAAATTAATTTATATTGATTAAATGAAGGAAATGTAAAAGATATTAATAGAGTTTATGGTGGTGATAAAAAGTTCTTAGAGCTTAAAGATGATATGTTGTCATATAATCTAGATAATGTTAAAGATTTTTTGCAAAATATTGTTACTTCTAAAAACTTTTCTGAATTTTGGAATCTTAATAGAAAAGGTGGAAGTTATGAAGTAGTTGGCAAACCTAAGTGGAAAGCTATAAATTGCGCAGTTCAGATTCTTTTGATGCAAGGTGGTGCTAATAAAAATCTTAAAGTAGATTGAAAGTGGATAAAGGGTAGGGATTTCTGTAATGCAATTGCAGAATTTCAGTGAGAAAATGGAATAGAACCATCTGATTGAAAATTAACTTATTCAACTGTGAGTAAATTACTGTGAGTCGAGGCTAGTGCTCCTAGTGAGTCTGTTCCGGGTAGTAATGGTGAAGCACCAAGAACTAGTCCATCTCCGTCTACTACTCCAGAAAATACTGTAGATAATTCTGGTCGTACTGTTGAAATTTCATATGCAGAGAAGCTTTGATTAGATGTTGTTACTAATCCCGATGTTTGATTAAATATTCCTGATAATGTAAAAGTTTATAAAAATATAGTTAATACTAGTGATAAATGATTGTATTATGTTGAGTGAGATAAGTTGGTTAGGGTTTCAGCTGAAGATCCGTGGGTTAAGAGAACTGCTGATATGCCAAGTGGAGAAGGTGCTCCTCTACCTGAAGTGGATAAAATGTCTGTCGATTTAAATGTGTCTGATAAATGAGTGTCTCAACTAAATGATATAGTTAATAGTTCTTCTTGTGATGTATTGAAAAAGTCTGGTTTCATATTTAATAAGTCTGCTGATAGTAAAAGTTATGAGATGAAAGTTTGAGAAAATGTTTTGCCTCTTCCTGAAAAATTTTTTATGGAAAATTTTTGTGGTCAGTCTGATATGCAAGAAAAATTAAAATATGTTAAATTAGCAGTAGATTTTACTAAAGATAATAGTGTGCTTACTAGTGTAGAGTATCTTGGTCAAAGTGGTTATTATCTCCCTAATACTAAATATGAGATACAAGGCTATCTACACAATTCTGATGACTTTTTTGTTTACGTTCAGTCTTTAAGCAGTATAGATTAGTAAACCTTAGTGGTTATTTGACTTAATTTACTTGTTAGTTTGTTCGTTACTATGAGGGAATTGTTTCTCTTATGTATTTGGTGAATTCTTTGGTTTTATAGATAAATTTAGTTTTGTTTTATATATTTATTTTTGTTTTAAAATTTGATAGTTAATGTAGAAATTTTTTTGCAGATTTTTATAATTCTGTTTGTTATTTATACTGATGGAATTTTTTTATGATTGATTTGATAGTTGCATATTATGAAAATATCTGACCATTTAAGGATAAGTGTTGTTCTTTGATTTTTGATAAATGAAAATATTTGATAAAAGCACCTATTGGGAGTGGAAAGAGTTTTTTGTTTTTTGATGCTCCTAGATATGCTTTGTATAAAGATAGTTCTAGGAATATGCTAAATCTTCAGAGTAAAAGTGGAGAAATTAGTCTGATTTTTGAGGTTGAATGAAATTATTATCTGATAAAGAGAAGCTTAAAACATACAAGTGCTGGTAATGATAGCTGTATGTCGTTATTGTATAATATTAATTATACTTGAGAAGATTTGTTGTATGATATAAAAAATCTGGCTTGAAATGGTGAGATTTTGCAATGGTGAGAGAATATTATTGAGAAGTTTGAGTCTCAGAATGGAAAAATGCGAACTTTGGAAAATATTTCTTTCAAAAATGAGACAGATTTACAAACTTCGTTGGAGTCTTTTTTATCTCCAAAAGAGGTGTTTTTGAGTACGGTTTTTCTTTTGCAGGATGCTGATAATATCTTTGAAATGAGGCCTGCTGATAGGTTGATTGTTCTCAAAAATGTATTCAATCTGCTCTGAATAGATGATGCTAAAGAAAAAGTTCAGGAAAAGAAAAAAGAAGTCTGATATAAATTGAAGGCATTGATGGACCATTCATTGCAAGATAGTAAGTTGAGAGCGAATTTGAAATCATTATGGGGTAATATTAAATCTTTGAAAGAAGATGGTGAATTGAAGGATATTCTCTCTTTGAATGATGAGTTTTTTGAAAATATTGAGTGATTTTTTGATCAGATTTCATTGAATGATTTTAGTTTAGTTTGATTGGACTACTCCCCTTTTGAGAAAACTGAGAGTTTGATTAAATCCAAGATGGATACTGTGATAAAATTGGATGCACAATTAAGTGAATTTAATCAGCAGGTCTCGGCTCTGAGACAGCAAAATTCTAAAATTTCAAGTGAAATTAAGGCTGCTAAAGAGAATATTTCGGGTTTAAAATCCAAGATAGAAAATATTGATGCAAAGAAATGAGATGAGCTTAAAGAAAATAGGATGAAACTTTATCAAAAATGAGAATCATTGAATTTAAATGCTAAGTATTCAGATTTTTCAGAATTGATAGAGTTTTGGAATAAATCTGCTGAAAATGATGATAGTTTTGATGCTTTGGATATGCCAAAAGATTTGAAATCAGCTTTTGATATTTTACAAATTGTGAAAAATGCGTGAATCTCTTTAAGAGCTTTGATAGAATCTGGAAAAGTTAAATTGGAAAATATTGATTTACAGGCGAAAAACTGGAAAGAAAATCATGACAGAGAGATTGAAAGGATGAAAGATTTGAAATCTAGGAAAGATGATGAAATCAAATTACAACAGACAAGAATTGAAGAACTGGATAAAATGTGGGCTGAAAATTCAGATTTTGATTGTCCTGATTTATGCAAAAAATGTCCTCATATTAGTGCGATAAACAAACAGCAATATGAGCAATATACTCAGCAAAAGAAGAAATTAAATCAGACTTTGGAAACTATGAAAGCTGAATATGAAAAGCAAGATTTTGATAATAAAATTAAAGAACTTGAAAACCAGAAAAATCCTGAATGAGGTGATGAAAAAAAATATTTGGAGAAAAAAATCAAAGAACAAACTGAATTTTCTGATTCTTTGAGAGAATATTTGATGAAGATTTGATTTGCAGAATGGGAAAAGTCTTATCGTGAATGGGAATCTATTCAAAGGGAAATTCAATCAATTGATAAACAGTTATTCCAGCGAGAGGAAGAAAGTAAAAATTTGGATAAGTATAAGCAAGATAAGGTAGCTGCTGAAACTTCATTGCAACATTTAGAAAAATTATTGAAGGAACAAGATAAGCAGATTGAGGATTTGAATGTGAAAATTGATTGAGTGAAATCAGAAAAAGAAAAATCTAATTCTTCCAAACTTCAGCAACAGCAAAGTGAAATTAAGCAGATTTTTCAGACTATTTCAGTGATTGAGCAATTGATTAAAGATAATGTAGAAAATAAGAATTTGTCTAAAAAATTACAGGAAGATGAAAAGAAATTAGGTCGTTTGTATTCCATTCTTTCCAAGGAGATTGTCTTTATTGCGTTGGAAGATAGATTGCCTGTTTTGAGTGAAGTGATAAATAATTATCTTTCTCAATGTGTGGATTATACATTGAAAATGCAGATTGATGAGACTTCAGAAAAGCTTGAATTTAATGTTACAGTGATTGATGAAAAATGAGAAAGAGAAGTAAAAAGTCTGAGTGGTGGTCAGAGAACTATCTTGAAATTAGTATGGATGCTTGCAGTATCTTCGTATCTTCATACTCCCCTTCTATTCCTAGATGAAACGATTAATAATTTGGATGCAGAAACGGTTTGAAAAGTGTCAGAAATGATTAATAATTTCGTAAAACAGAGAACTATGAAATTCTATACAGTTACGCATAATAAAGAGGTTCAGGATATGCAGATTTGGGATGATGTAATTGAAATCAATCAGGTAGAAAAATCGGATTAAATAAAAATCTGTCTGAAAGAATCTGATTATTTATCTTTATTTTTTATGAAAGTAATTTTTAATTTGGATTTTCAATTGAATCTTTAAGATTGTCTAATTTTTTTTTTGTCTCGAAAATTTGTTCATATATACCACTGTTTTTTGCTTCTTGTATTGCTGATATTACTTGATTATATAATCTGACCTTTTTGCTCATTTCATATCATGTCGGTAATGTTTTGAAGATGTTTTCTAGTCAAATTTGTCAGTTTATACTTATATCTAATGTTTCATCATTTATTTTAATAACAAAATTATCACTATCCTTTCACTCTTTTTTAATGTGATTTTTACAATTATCTCTGAGCATTGTTAGTTCTCCATCTGTTCGTTGTGGGTCTTTTTGTTGTTCGTTGAGATAGTTATTTAGTACTGTGTAGTTAAATATAATTTCTCTTTCCATTTTTTTATTAGTTAATAATTTAAATTATTTTTTAATTCGATTGTTTACTAATTAATTCTTGAACTTTTTTTCTTATTTCTGGTGGAATGTATGTGATACTTAGCTCTCATTTGACGACATCATCTATTATTGCGGAAATTTCAATTCATCATTTGTTGTTTGGTATCCATGATATATGACTATATTTTGGATTTTTTAATATGTATTTAATCTCATCAATTGTTTTTGCAAGATTAATTTCATCTATTTCTTTTTGTTTTTCAGCGGTTCATGTTCGCCGATATTCTTCTTTTAGTGATGATGTATTGTGTGTATTTAGTGCATTCATAATGTTTGAATGTATTTCTTTCCATCTTTCAAGTGGAGTATCACTCAGTAGAGTGATGATATTTTCTCTTGTTAGTCAAATGTCTTTATTAGTCGCTTTTATTAGGTCATTTGCATATCTAAGTAGTAGACTTATCTGATATTTGTGGTTTTCCCATTCTTTTCATTTTAGTCAGTATTGATATAATCATCATTCACTTTCAGGTGTTGTTAAAGTTTCTTTGATTTCTTCAATTCATCTTCAATCTCTTAGATATGCTGTTATTTCGTCTTTTGCACTAGTTATAGGTGTATAATCATTATCTGGCATAAAATATGAATTTCGATTATGTTGTCATTCATGTAGTATTACTCAGTAACTATATTCACTTTTGTCAGTCCCAGGATCTTTTCAGTTTACAACTGATAATGTTCATTCTAATTCTGGTATTTCTGACCAACTACTGTTAAATCATCAGCTTCAAGTATCTTCTGATGAGTATCCTCCGTTGTAAATTCGATTATAAGATGTTTCATCTCAAACAAAAAATGTAAATCATACTCAATGTTGGATGACTGTTATATCATCTGTGATTTTTTTTATAATGTTAGGATCAGTTATTCATGTTATAGCACAGAGTAATTTTTTGGGTGTTTTGTATGGTCAGTTTTCAAAGTCGAGATATTTACGTATTGTGTTAAATTTTTTTACAACTTTGTTTATTCAAATTAAGATATCTTTTTTTTCATTTATTGGTAAAGTTACTAGATCTGGTCTTATTTCATTAATTATTTCATTTTTTGTTATATTTCTATTTTCTTTGATAAAATTTTGTATGTATGTTTGAATGTTTTCTATTATTCTTCATCTTTTATAACGGTGGTAGGATTCTATTTCTTCTGGAGTGTAATTGTATCATTCATAAAAATTTTTATTGTCTATATTTAATATTTCTATTTCATATTTATCAAACTTGTATGATTGTTTTGTTTCGATTCGATGGTTCTCTGTTTTGTTTCTAAGGTCGTTTAATAAATTGTTATCTAATTTACGATGTTTTATTTTTTTAAAATCTTCGATTGTTATATTAATTCAATTTTCTTTGATAGTTTTTATTTTGTTTGTATCATTTTCTGTTCGTTTTATGATTTCGTTTATGTCTTCTATATGTACTACAATTCAGAGTTCTTGGATTTCTTTGATCATTTGCATTTGTATGTCTGTTAGTATTGGTGTGTTGTTTATACTTCGTAAATTTATATCGATATTAAGTTCTTGTTTTATTCTTTGGATATTTCTAATCTGATTTTCATTTAAATTTTTTATATAATTGATATCGTTTGTGGTTATTTCAAATCATAGTGATTGAATTTTTTGTATGTTTTCTATTTGTTGTTCATTTAAGTCTTTAATGTCTCAGATGTCGCTTGCAATTATTATAAATCACAGAGATAGAATTTTTTGTATGTTTTTTATTTGTTCATCATTTAGTTTTAAGTTTTTAATACTTCAGATGTCGCTTGCAATTATGTATCAAAGTTCTTGAATTCTTTGTATGTTTTCTATTTGTTGTTCATTTAAGTCTTTAATATTTCAGATATCGCTTGCATCAAATAAGTATCAAAGTTCTTGAATTTTTTGAATATTTTTTATTTCCTCATCACTTAGTTTTAAGTCTTTTATATCTCAGATATTGATTGCAAATATTTTAATTCAAAGTTCTTGAATTTTTTGAATATTTTTTATTTCCTCATCACTTAGTCTTAAGTCTTTTATATCTCAGATATCGTTTGTAGATATTTTAAATCACAGTGATTGAATTTTTTGTATATTTTTTATTTCCTCATCATTTAATTTTAAATTTTTTATATCTCAGATGTCACTTGTAAATATATCAATTCACAGAGATTGAATTTTTTG
>CAMJDC010000028.1 GCA_946404285.1 uncultured bacterium
CTTACTGAACTACTCCAGCATATAGTTGAGCGACTCCAACTAAAACTAAAACTGCTCAATATACATACACATTCAATGACTCATGGAGTCCTGAAATTCAATCAGTAACAACATGAGCAACATACGTAGCACAATTTGATGCAACAGTAAATGAATACTTAATCACATTCAAGGATTGAGATTGAAATGTAATCCAATCATGAATGGTAGCTTACTGAACTACTCCAGCATATAGTTGAGCGACTCCAACTAAAACTAAAACTGCCCAATATACATATACATTCAACGATACATGGTCACCAAACATTGAATCAGTAACAACATGAGCGACATATACAGCACAATTTGATTCTACAGTAAATGAATACTTAATCACATTCAAAGATTGAGATTGAAACGTAATCCAATCATGAATGGTTGCATATGGAGAGACCCCAGTATACAGTTGAGCAACACCAACAAAGACAGCTACAGCGCAATACACATACACATTCAATGATACATGGTCACCAAATATTGAAAGTGTAACCACATGAGCGACGTACATAGCACAGTTTGATGCGACAGTAAATGAATACTTAATTACATTCAAAGATTGAGATTGAAACGTTATTCAGTCGTGAATGGTAGCGTATGGAACTACGCCAGTATATAGTTGAACGACACCAACAAAGAGTAGAACTGCTCAATATACGTACACATTTAACGATACATGGTCACCAAACATTGAATCAGTAACAACATGAGCAACATATACAGCTCAATTTGATACAACAGTAAATGAATACTTAATCACGTTCAAAGATGGTGATTGAAATGTAATCCAATCATGAATGGTAGCATATTGAACTACACCGGCTTACTCAGAAGCAACTCCAACTAAGACAAGAACACAACAGTACACATATACATTCAATGACACATGGAGTCCAGAAATCCAATCAGTAACAACTTGAGCTACTTACACTGCCCAATTTGATTCAACAGTAAATGAATACTTAATCACATTCAAAGATTGAGACTGAAACGTAATTCAATCATGAATGATTGCATATTGAGAGACACCAGTGTACAGTTGAGCAACACCAACAAAGACAGCTACAGCGCAATACACATACACATTCAATGATACATGGTCACCAAATATTGAAAGTGTAACCACATGAGCGACGTACATAGCACAGTTTGATGCGACAGTAAATGAATACTTAATTACATTCAAAGATTGAGATTGAAACGTTATTCAGTCGTGAATGGTAGCGTATGGAACTACGCCAGTATATAGTTGAACGACACCAACAAAGAGTAGAACTGCTCAATATACGTACACATTTAACGATACATGGTCACCAAACATTGAATCAGTAACAACATGAGCAACATATACAGCTCAATTTGATACAACAGTAAATGAATACTTAATCACGTTCAAAGATGGTGATTGAAATGTAATCCAATCATGAATGGTAGCATATTGAACTACACCGGCTTACTCAGAAGCAACTCCAACTAAGACAAGAACACAACAGTACACATATACATTCAATGACACATGGAGTCCAGAAATCCAATCAGTAACAACTTGAGCTACTTACACTGCCCAATTTGATTCAACAGTAAATGAATACTTAATCACATTCAAAGATTGAGACTGAAACGTAATTCAATCATGAATGATTGCATATTGAGAGACACCAGTGTACAGTTGAGCAACACCAACAAAGACAGCTACAGAGCAATACACATACACATTCAATGATACATGGTCACCAAATATTGAAAGTGTAACAACATGAGCAACATACGTAGCACAATTCGAAGCAACAGTGAATAGTTACACAATTAATATTGTATCAAATGATACAGATATGTGAATAATTAGTACATGAGAAGTAAACGTAGAGTATGGAGCCACGATAATAGAAAGTGGAAATAAAATCACTATTTGAGAAGTAGAAATAGAAGCAATTCCTAATCCTGCAGACGCTCAATATACATATGAATTTGACAGTTGGACTAACACTTGTGGAGCAGAATTGACTTGAACTTGCACAATTCAAGCTAAATTTAAGAAAACTCTAAATAAATATACAATTACATGGAGAAATGAAGATGGAGGTTTGATAGATACGACAATAGTAGAATATGGAACAGTACCAACACATGCCAATCCTACAAAGGCAGATACAGAAGATTATACATATACATTCGAATGATGGACACCTAATGTGGTAGCAGTTGTATGAGATGCAGAATACACAGCTGTGTTTAAAGCTGAAGAAAAACCTTCAAAATGAGGTAATATGAGTGGATGAGGATGAAGAAAATCTAATATCAACAATCCTGATGAGGAACAATCCGATAAGAACCAAAATCTACCTACTTGAGATATTGATAACAACACAGAAAATATTGATAATAATACAGATAATGTAGACAAAGAAACATTATCTTTGTATCAATGGGCGCGTGAAAATGGTATTACAACAATGGACACTCTAGAAGAAGCTAATCCAGATGGGCCTCTTACAAGATGACATATGGCAAAGATGGCAGTAAATTTTGCAGAAAATGTATTGTGAAAGCGCATTCCAACGACATATCCAGATAAATGTAATTGGAATGATAAGGAATCTGAACGAGAATCTGAGGAGATAAAAATTTATGCTAAGAAAGCTTGTGCACTATGAGTAATGTGAATTTATGTAGATGAATTTATGCCAAATAAAGTGTTGGATAGGGCAGAATTTGGAACAGTAGTATCTAGGTTATTATGGTGAGATAAATATAATATCATAGATACATACCATAGATCATATTACGAAAATCATTTACAAATATTGAAGAAAAATGATATTATAACTCAAATAGAGAATCCTGAAGCAAGACGAGAAATTAGAAAATGGGCATGGTTAGTATTTAGGAGAGTATCCGAGAAGGAAAAGAAATAAAAATTTAAAAAGGGGCGAAATGCCTCTTTTTTACGATTTGTAAAAATTTAATTGAAAATTCGAAATTACTTTATATATTTTGTTTGTATTTAGAAATTTAGAAGTTATGTATGTTATATTTTGTACCAACTCCAATATGAAATAAGGAAGATATAACTCTGAGAGCTATCAGACTTTTGAAGGAGATAAACATATTGATATGTGAAGATACGAGAACAGCAAAGAAGTTATTATCTATGTACGATATTTCTACCACTTGAAAAGATTTTTTTTCAATTACGAGTTTTACATCACAAGGGAAACTGGAGTTTTATGCTAAATTATTACAAGAAAATGATGCTATAGTTATCTCTGAAGCTGGGACGCCTTGACTATCAGATCCTTGAAAATCTTTGATTCAGCTTTGTAATGAAAATCAAATTAAATTTTCTGTTTTACCTGGTGCAAATGCATTGATTCCATCGATAGTTGCAGCAGGATTTGATACTACTCAGTTTACTTTTATATGATTTTTACCTCAAAAGAAATGAAGACAAACAGCATTGAAAGACATGTTGAATAGAAAAATTCCAACTTTCTTCTATGAATCGGTCCATAGAATGCCTAAACTTTTGGAAGAATTAAAAAGTCTGAATTTTGGTTGAAAGATTTTCATAGCTCGTGAAATAAGCAAGGTTTTTGAGCAATTCTTTACCTGAAGTCTAGCTGAGTGTGAAGAATTTATCAAATCGTGAAAAATAGTTATAAAAGGGGAGTTTGTCGTAGGTATAAGTTTATAGTTAGCATTTTTTAATTGACAGAGAAATTTAATAAAAATAAAATATTAAATCAGTATATTATTTGTTGACTTTTATGATATTTTAGTTATAATTAATACTACTGACAAAATACAAACCAAATAAATTTCTTAAGTATGAAAAAAAAATTAGAAAAAGAAACAAGTTATGCTTATCCTCCAGTTAATCAATGGAGAAGAGCACCAATAAGATTTTTGCAACTCCTTTTGGCGGAAGAACAAATGGTGATATGGGAAGAAAATTATGTACTCTACCTCATCGTTATGCATGGAGGTGTCCTAAGGATACATAGATTTATTCCAAACGCCCCTCGTCCAGAGGGGTTCTCCCTTGTCCACCGGGAGATATATCCTCCCGTTTCCGAATGGGAAAAAACAAATGAGGATTACAACGTATCCCTTAGGGATATGGAGTATACCGTCATCGTTCACAGAACCACGGGGCGTGGGTTATATCTTGTCGCAAAGGTTGAAGGAAAACTTCGTAGGTATCCCTACCTTCAATACGGAATGTTTTGGGAAAATAATTTCCGTAAGGTATAAGTTACCGTTTCAATTATTAATCCAATGGTAGTTATTATGCCGTTGGATTTTTTTAGTAAAATAAAAAAAATCGGACAAGAATTTCTTTCCGATTTTTAAACAGAGATTTTTTAGTCCCTCTTACTCTTAATATTGTTGAGAAGCCGGTGAATATCATTCTCATCAAACCGATTTCCCCTACTTGCAAGGCGTTTTTTCTCTTTTCGAGCCTTGCTCATAAGCCTTCTTTTTCGATTGAGAATCCGTCTCATGGCTTTTTTTCTCATATTACATTTTCTCATAACACACCTCCTTTCTTTTTTTTAAGTTTAACAGAATTATAATAATGAAAATATATATAAATGTCAAATGCTTTTTATATAGATTATAAAAAATTCACTCCTCATGCTAGGAATCCAGTTGATTAAGAGAAATAATACTATTTCTGTGTCCAAACTACTCTTTTTTCTCCATCAATGTCTTTAAACTCTTTTGCTGTAACCATAATTTTATCTCAAATATTGTAATACTTTTTCCATTCTACTCAATCTCCAAGCGGAGCAATCCAATTTTTATGTAATAATCATTCTACTCATTTTACAGTAATAAACATTCCATAATTATACATCAATTTTACATATCATTCGTATTGCTCTCAAAGTTTAATATCTTTTATAGAAAATTCTCAAGTGAAAGTTGGCTGTTTACCTTCTGATTTTCATTTTCATTCAGTTTTCTTTTCCTGTTTTTCAGCTTTCTTTTGTAAAGACTTTTGTAGTTTCTCCACATTTGGAATAAAAACAAGAGGAGAGTCTGCCGTGTCAGGTAATCATGATGCTTTCTTCATATCTTTGATTAACTTCTTTATTTCAGTTTTACTTCATATTCGTACATATAATTTTTTTCTATTTTTAGTAGCTACATAAGAATCTACTCAAAGTTTAATTTTCTTTCATGTAGGGAATGACAAAATTTTTCACTTCTCATACTGTAATTTTGCATTTTCTTCCAAATTTTTAGGTTTTTTGTACCATACGTATTTGAAAGTTTTTGCATCTTTATCCATAACCATTGCATCAGCTTGTTCTCATTCAATAGTGAAATTATCAAACTCTCAAATTGATTGTTCAACAACGAAATCTTGCAAAACTTTACTATCTTCCTCATCTAATCCTAGAGCTTCTAACCTAGCTTTTTCTGCAACTTTTTCCTGAGCAGAGAACGTTTTTTTACCCCAAGCATTCAAAAGTGATTCAAGCTGAGAACGCTCCATAGCATATCTCTGACGTGATTGACGTCTGATTTTCTCTATATGTTCCTCAATATTATCGACATCAGTAGGAGAGAACGGTGGCAAAGTTTTTGTACTAAATGGATCTGAAGATATTCAATCAATCATCAATCTAGTATACGTAGTATATTTTGGCAATGAAATCAAATCATTTACTCCGACCAACTCTTTAAATTGAGAAGTCATAATAGCGGCATCATCATATCAAAGTGTGAATGATACGATACTTCATACATTTCCAAAAATTGCATTCTTGATATCTTCATCAAGCTGTGAAGTATACTGGTTCGCTAAAATCAGAGACAATTTATATTTTCTAGCCTCTGATAAAATTGTTGCAAAAGATTTAGTAGCAAAATTCTGAAACTCATCGATATACAGATAGAATGGACGACGTTTACTTGCAGCAATATCGGCTCTCGACATCGCATCAATCTGAATTTTAGTTACGAGCAATGATCCAATCATGTTTGCATTATCTTCTCAGATTTTACCTTTTGATAAATTTACCAATATAATTTTACCTTCATCCATAGCTTTTCTCATGCTTAATTTTGAACGAGGCTGTCCAAAAACATTTCTAACTAAACGTGAAGATAAAAATTGTCATACCTTATTCGTTATCGGAGCAATAGCCTCTTCCCTTTGTCTATCTTGCCATTTGTTGAATTCAGAATTCCAAAATTTTAATAAAACTGCATCATGTACATGAGAAACTACTTCTTCACGGAATTCTTTATCAGTTAAAATTCTCAAAATATGCATCAAAGTAGCATTTGGATAATCAATTACTGAAAGCACCACATTACGCAAAATGTATTCCAATCTAGGTCCCCATGAATTATCAAACAATTTCTGGAATGTAGAAACTACTCATGAAGCAATTCTATTCTTTTCATCTTCATTATCCGCTTGCAAAAGATTAAATCAAATTGGATATTCTGTATCAGCTAAATCGAAAAGTATCACATCATTTATCCTATTCGATGGAATAGACTCTATGATTGTATCTACAAGTTCTCCGTGAGGATCTAATAGGCATAATCAATTACCAGCATTCATATCGGAGATAATCATATTTGAAATGATGGTCGATTTTCAGGTTCAAGTTTTTCATACAATATAGACATGACGAAATTTGTCTTCTTCTTTGATTCAGAAACGGATTTTATCTCATCTATAATCAGTATCTCAAAGTAGTGTCAATTTCTTTGGATTTGCAGAAGAACTTAATGCAGGAATATTCGTTGGATACGGTAATTTACGGTATAATGTATAATCTAATCACTTTACAAAATTATTCTGCGTCGGAATATGGAAAAAATTCACAACCTCAGAAAAACTGCAGTAATGCCAAATTCTTCTTTGTTTAAACTCACAAGATCCTTTTGTAATCATCGGAGCTAAAACAGATGATAGATTTAATTCTACAGCATCTGCAGTGGAAGAATTATCCGTAATCAGAGAATAAGACAAAGAAAAATAAATCTGTTTTTCAATCTCTTCAGTCTTTTCTTCAGGTTTTTCTTCTTTCTTTCCAGATGGTGCCCATGCCCATTTTATAATTTTAACAAAAAGATCCCATGCTTGTTTCCAAGCAGATTCTTCTAGTTTAAAAGTATAATCAAAAAATAAAGTTAATGTAGAATTACTTGGAACATTTTGAAACAAAGAAAGCAAATCGTTCATCGGATCCAAATAATTTCATTCTTTTTGAAAAGCTGAAAGATTTTTGAAACGAGCATCATTTTCTATATTTACCCAATGACGATTCTTTGATACTTTTGGATAATCTGTTTCAATTAAATCAGATGTTGGAAATGAACTATAAAAAGTATTGGAAAAATAAGCCTTAAATTTTATAGGCATTTTTACATAAAATTTGATTCACTGACTATTTCCACTAATCAAAAAAGTAATCGTTTTAGATTTCAAAGAAATCAGATTTTCTACAATTTTTTGCCAATGCGCTACAGTTCTTTCGTTATCTTTGAACGGCTTAATCTGAAAAGTAATCGTCGTAGGCGATTTTGTTGGTGTGGCTGATACAGCCTTTTCTTCCATGTCTGTCATTATTTTTATATTTCCAGTAAGTAAAAACCTTACATTACCTTCAATATAGACATTTTATGAAAAAATGCAAATATATTATTATAAAAAATCTGATTTTTTACCAACTACTTCAGCCACCTCCACCTCAACCTCATCAACTATCAAAACTACTTCATCCAGAATCAAATGATGATCCACTATCCCATCAGCTATCTGAACTATATGAAGAAGATCATCAAGAGGTACTAGATGATGGATGACTATACGCCATATCATTCATTTTATGTGTGAACTTAGAGAAAGAACTTATATCTCAATCGTATCGAGTTGGAGCAATGTTCATTTCTTTCATTATCGGAAGCATTTTCTTAATTAACTTTGTATCCAAACCAAAAACAACTGCATAAGAAAGAATCTTATCAAAATATAATGGATCTTGTTGTAAAAATAATCTTAATTTATTTTCATCGCAAGCTTTTAAAAATTGTTTATATCATAGAATGTGAGAAAGTAATTTAGCTCATTTCCTAGTTTCTTCAAAATCTTTTCATTGTAACCATCATTTTTGTCATCAAAAGAATCACATACACCATAGAGTTAAGAATAATCCAATACCTAACGGAGGAAAAATAATCCACAGTATAGGAGTTCAAACAAAAATTAATATTACATATAAACATCATATATTATTACATCATGTTGTTTCTTTTTTTGTTAATCGTCACTTATCTATGCAGTAATCTTCCAGTCATGAGCTCGTTAATATATCATATAGGTAAGTTTCATGATTTAATACCAATTTGTTCTTAACAAATAAGTCATTAAACAAGTCTTTTTCATATTCAGGATATTTTCAAGGAATACCTTTTATTTTTACAAGAGAAAAATCAGATTTCTCCAGTCAGGACTGGATTTTTATAATTCATTCATACGCCCATTTATATATTAAACTAAAAGTATCTTTAGGGTTACTGTAACGATGTAGTAAGATTCAGACTTCAGCGGAATTCAGTCATTTAGGCGGATTATATTGTATAATTACAGGATATTTTTCTTTAAATTCTTTTTTAATTCATCATTTTTTGCTAAACAATTTTATTAAAAACTTCAATAAAATAACGAATATTATAACAACTGGGGCAAAAAATAACAAAAGAATTATTAATATAAATAATAAAACTATTAATGCTCAATAGTCACCATCTCAACTCAAAGTCATTATTAATCCAGGAATAGTTTTTAATAAATCTAAGAGGCTTCCATTGTTTCAATGGCTATTATAATCTCAATAATCTCAAGTATCCCTAATGTTTCAGCCCAATCCTGCTTGTCTATCATGATCAAACTCAAAATATCCATTAGGGAACTTAATTGATAAAGTAATACCATGATAAGCAGGTAATCATTTATCATAAGTAATAATGATTTTATCTCATTGACTTCGGTCAACTGTTCATTCAAATCAATCAATAGTTTTCGATTCTCAATCAGTTGTAATTAAAAAATCATCAGCAGTAAATCATGTATAAATTTTAGGTAAAATAATTTCAGCTCTCACTTTATTAATATTAGTATCAAATTTATCTCAAACCAAATTCCAATAAAGTTCTGCATAACCCATTCAAGAAAAATTTCTAATTAATCCATAAGTAGAATAAGAAATAGGATAATTTTGTTCTCAAATTAATATTTTATTTGCATCTCAAATTTTAATTTCAATATTTCAATCATTCTCACTTGTGGTAAAATTCTTTCACTGCACGTTGATATTAGAAATCTCAATATGAAAATCTTTTCATCAAACTGTATAATCCAATGGAATATCTCTAATAATTCCATGTTTATTCACAAAAAAGTTCGCAGTAAAATCTTCATTTACGTTGATTGTTCCATCGTTTAATATATCTGCAAAAATATACAAATTTGTATATTCATAATCTTTTGCATGAACAAAATTTCAAACAAAGAATAATGTACACAGTCATAGAATAAACAATCAGATTTTTTTCATTTTTTGTTTTTATAATTAATATAAATTACCAACTTCATCCTCAACCTCAACCACCTCATCATCAGCTTGATCAACTTGAACTTCATCCAGAATCAAATCATGAATCAGATCACCAATCTGAGCCTCAACCTGAAGATTCTATTGCGTTAATACCAGATATTGCTCAACTCATCATTATGCTATCAGCAATTCCTTGAGTGGAAGTAGAAACTTCTGATGGAAGCGTCTCTATATTAAATTTATCAGAGAATTTTCTACATTTTTTTATCCATTTATTTCATATTCATAAAGCTATTGCATACGGAAGCATTTTTTCACAATATTTTGAATATTCTTCTAATAGCTTACTTAATCTTTCACCTTCGACCGTGATTAAAAATTTTCTAAATCAATGAATCTGTTCCAATACATATTTTCATTTGTCATTTAAATATATTTCATCTTTGTTTTTCTTATACTCCCGCCATGCTCTAAAATAATATGGTAAATATAAGATTAAGAATCAAAAAATTAACCATAATACATAAAAACAAAAAACAACGAATTTATAATCCACAGATGGATGATCCAAATAACTTAAGCACAAAATAAAAGATAAAATAAATCAAATTCAAAAAAATGCTCATGGTATCTTTATTTGTTCTGTATTTTCATATTTTTCATACAATTTTGGTACAAACTCATGTCTAAGGAAAATAAACATCCTATTTGCTATGTTTTTTACAGTGTCAAGACTATAATTGTCAAGCTTAGTTTCTTTAACACAATTCCATAATTCTTCTTCCAAATCTCTTCTAAAATTTTCTCTTTCATTCTTTCAAAATTCTTCTTTTTCCTTTATTACTTCAAATAAAGATATTCATGTAGATCAAAAACCTCTTTTTTCAGAATTTATTTTCATATATCACTCGGAAACTCGAGTATAAAGAGCTGTAGTAATTATTTGAGTACTGGGATATCGATTATAGAGAAGATGAATTTCAATAGGAGAATATCATTTCGGAGGCGTATAATGTATAATATCTTTTAAATTTTTTCGTTTCATTTTAAGATGCTTTGGCTCGAGAGTTACCGTAAAATGAGACATAATAAGAAAGAATAATGCTAGAATTATTAAAATTATTGTAAAAATAATTCTTAAAATTCCACATATTATTAAAACAAAAGGTTTTATTTTTTTCCAGAATATTGTTCCCTGAAATTTTTCATAACTTCAAAAAATAAAATCTGAAATCTTATCTAAGATGGATCATTCAAAAGTATTTAATGGAAATTTTATTCAAATTGTTACTGCTTGATTCGCTCAGATATTTACGGGGCTATCAATGATAATTGAGTTGTTTTTGATATGGGCATTCAATTTTTTTTGACTTCATTTAGGTCAGTATACCACATAAAAATCATCGTTAGATATTTTTACATCTTCGGGCAATTGTAATTTGAAAGAAAATTTATTTACAGAAGTATTCCATTCTAATCATAAAAGATTTCGATATAATTCTTGCCATCATGAAAAAGTTCTTACAGTTCTCTTTATATCATATTCAATTATATATTCATGGTCTCATATAATAGTTTTGTTTTTATTTCAGATTTTTATTTGAAAATTATTTCACTTCTTTGATGTTGTAAAATTTTCTCATTTAACCTTAACATTTTTGATAGGAGTTGATAAATTGTTATTATATTTATACGGGATATCCCTATATATACCGTGCCTATATTCATAAAAGAAAACATCTATAATTTCTTTTACTTTTAATGTCCCATCCTTTTGTAAATTATATTCTGTTGTATATGAATTTATAGTATATCACGCTAAATCAGCATTACAAAAACATCAAATAAATAATAGAGAGAATATAAGAGCTACAAATTTTTTCATTTTATATCTTTTAAAATTAAACAAAGTACTACCAACTTCTTCATCATCATCCTCAACCTCATCCTCAGAATGAGAAACCTCATCCAAACGAAGATCCTCCACTAAATCATCCACTGGAACTATAATGAGGAATAGAATGCTCAGCAACAGATGAAATAATATCATTCATCAAATACATAGAATTGAGATTTCAATTATACCAAGTAGATTTTATATTCATCTCTTGCATAATTGGTTCAATCTTTTTTAAGAATTCTGTTTCTAATCCGAAAGCTACAGCATAAGGAAGAATTTTATCAAAATACAAAGGATCTTGCTCTAAAAACAATCTTAATTTATTTTCATCACACATAGCAATAAATTCTCTATATCACAAAGCATGAGAAATTAATTTAGCTCATTCTTCAGTTTCTTTTAATTTTTTACCTCATGATAAGTATATAACTCAAAATGCAAATACTAAAAATAAAATATTAGATAATCAAGGAAGAATATCTATTATAATATTAAGTAAAAAATATGCACATACTATTCAAATAGCAATCGTTGAACTTTTAAGCTTATTTCATGTAAACCATCAGTGATGTTTACCATAGCTCTCCAAACCAGACAATCCGAGTTTACTATACAAATTCGTAGATTCTTCTATTTTGTTTTTTTCACTACGAACTAAAGATCTAAAGAAATCTTGTTCATAACCAGGTAAATCTCCAGGAATATCTCTATTTTTTGTTATGATAACTATATCTTTTGATTTAGAAAGTAGAGATCATTCTGTTTTTTCTGTAGATAGAGTTATTAATCATTCAGCAGCCCGTTTATATATTAGACTAAGCATATCCTTGGCTTGAGCTTCACGGTGTAATAGTAATCAAACTTCAGCAGAATTTAATCACTGAGGTGGCTCATATTGTACTATTACTGGAAATTTATCAGCAAATTCTCAACTTAAAGCTCAAGATTTTGTATCTATTTTAGAAATTTTATTTTTACCTTTTTTAATAAATGCGTAAATAAACAAACCTATGAAACCAAGTGTTTCTATTATTTCCAAAAGAAAACTCCACAAACCACTCCATGAAAAACTTCATGTATTATCAAATAAACCATCTCAAGCTTTTCCAACTAGTTTTGCCTGCCTTTTATGATCAAATTCAAAATAATCAATAGGGAATTTAATTGCCAGAGTAATTCCTTGAAAGGCATGTAATCATTTATCATAAGTAATTGTTATTCTATCTCACTTACTCCAATCTACCTTTCATCAAAATTCCTTTACAGAATTAGTAGATCAATCAGCAGCAATCAAAAAATCGTCATCCTTAAATCAAGTATAAGTTTTAGGCAAATAAATATTAGCTCTAATATTATTAATATTAGTATCAAAATTGTTTCAAACCAAATTCCAATACAGTTCTGCATATCACATTCATGAGTAATTTCTAATTAATCCATAAGTAGAATAAGAAATAGGATAATCCTGTTCTCAAATTAAAGTTTTATCGGCATCTCAAATTTTAATTTCAATATTTCAATTCGATTTGTTTTTAGTGAAATTTTTTCATTGTACATTAATGTTTGAAACTTCAATATGAAAATCATTTCAACCAACGTTATAATTGAGAGGAATATCTCTAATAATTCAATGCTTATAAATAAGGAAATCAGCGGTAAAATTTTCTTTCACGGTCATTGTTCCGTCGTTTGATATATCAGCAACAATATCTAAATTTGTATATTCATACTCGTTATTGTCATGAAATGTTGATTTGTTTCATCAATTTTGGTTATCATTATAATTATAATCATATTCATCAACAGTATTCGAAGTAATGTTTGAAGTGATAATGGAATTATTACCCGAATTATTATCTGAAATGTTATCTGAAATAGTATCTGTGTCAACAAAAGAATGAGCATAGTTATCATCAATAGAGTTTGCCATTCAAATTAATCAACGTTGCTTTGCATAATCAAATTTAAAATAATCATTTGGAAATTTTATAGACAAGGTAATTCATTGATAAGCGGACAATCATTTACCATAAGTAATAATGATTTTATCTCATTGACTTCGATTTATTTTTCATTGAAAATCTTCTACTTTAGTTGCAGTTCAGCCAACCCTAATTAAAAAATCATTATTTGTAAAACCAGTGTAAATTTTCGGTAGATATATGACAGCTCTCACCTTATTAATACTAGTATCAAAACCATTACCAACCAAATTCCAATATAATTCAGAATATCCCATTTCAGAGAAATCTTTAATTAATCAGTAGGTTGTATATGAAATCGGATAAGTTTGCTCTCCAATTATAGTTTTGTCGGCATCTCAAATTTTTATTTCTCGCTGTCATTCGTTCAGATTTGTTGTAAATGTTTTTCATTCAACATTTATATCAGAAATATCTATATGATATTTAGTTCAATCAACAGAATAATTAAGAGGGATGGTCCTGATAATTCCATGTTTATTCACAAAAAAATTCGCAATAAAATTTTCTTTAACATTAATAGTTCAGTCTTCTAAAATATTCGCATTAATATCTAAATTTGTATATTCATATTCGCTATTAGCTTGAGTAAAATTTCAGACAGGGAATAATGTACATAATCATAAAATAAATAACCATATTTTTTTCATTTTTTGTTTTGTTTATAAAAATCAACATACAAGAATTATATCCAAAAATATAAAAAAAATCAAAAAATAAGGCAGATTTTTATCAATTTTTTCTCAATTTTTTCTCTTGCAATCATTATCAGAATCTATACAAAATTATTGGGGCAGATTTTCAGTCCCTTTTTCTTTATTTAGTTTAGCTTAAATTTATGAAACTAGACGGAAATGC
>CAMJDC010000029.1 GCA_946404285.1 uncultured bacterium
CATGGATGTTTTAATGAAAATCCTTTATCTTGCAGTAGAAATATTGCTAGAGTTTTTAATCGTGGTGGTTGTTTATGAATTAGTTTCATATTTCCAGTCAAAAAAGAAATTCTCTATTAAGGAAACTTTTAATGAATCTTGGCTGATATGCTTTGTAATAGCTTTGGTTGTTGTGATAATGAACCACATTATTTAATTCTTAATATAAAACTTCAATGAAAAAATCTTTATTAATCTGATTACTTTTTTTGTGTAGTCTTACATTAACATGATGCTTTGGTAACTGAAATAATGGAAAAAGTTTACTTTGAAGGCTGTGATGGTTTGATATTAAAGATTGACCTGGGATGGAAAGAGAGGGTGACATTACAGAATGATGAGAACGAATTACAGTAGTCACAGAAATGTGTGAAGAACAGTGATGAGTTGTTGAAGAGTGGCTTGAATGATGAGATAAACAGGCTGTTTGTTATTTTGATGATAAAACTTTCTGTTATCTTGAAGATTTCGCTGCCTGAAATTGTAAGAAATGAGATATGAGTTATATTAATGATGGAGTTGTATATGATTATCCACCAGAAGACCAATTAAATTGAAAGCCAATGGAAGAGGCTTTCTGTGATTATAACAACTGAGTAATTACAGAAAATGAATATTGAGATAGATTTTGTACTTTCTCAGATTGAGGATATTATGAATTGAGAGCCTTTAAAGAACTATGAGAAATGCCTTCATTAAGATGACCGGATGAACCTTATTGTTCAGATTTTGAAGATATTGTATGTTGAACTGATTGAAATGGTTATGTTAATGAATGTTGGATGAAATCTGCTGGAGTAGAAGAGGAAATTGAATTAGCTGAAGTGGTTGATGGTAGATGTATTTATTGATAGTTATCAACATATGGACTGTGGAAACTATTGTATATCACGAATATTATCTGAGATAAATCAGAAATTTGAGCAATCAGATTTTATATTTTCTAAAATTATTCCAAAGGGTTCATTATTACCAAAAATCTGAATTGTTTTGCTGAAATATTTCTCAAATATTGAGATAATCCACGAATATCAAGATGTTTTTATAAACTTAAAAAGCGAAGAAGTCCCATTATTAGAGGAATATTCTCGTTGGTTAGATGAATTTCAAAAATCATGATGAAAATATTCCAATCATGAAATCAGTATAGAATATTTAAAAGAAAATCTGAAAAACAATTATTGCATCATTTCAATTAAGAAAGGGGAGTGAAGTCATTTCGTGATTTTACAATCAATCAGCGAAAATGAAGTAAATCTAGTGGATAATAAAAAATGAGAATTCAGCGTTTCTATACCAGAATTTGAGGATTTAATAGACCTAGAAAATTGAAAATATACTTTATTTACTAGTAAACAATGATTAAGAAGTTAGGATTAAAATTTCTACGACCATTTTATACCAAAAGTATTATTTCAAATCTCACTCAATTGATTGTGCCTTTTTACATTATCTATTTTTTGAATATTTGACTAAATCTCCGGCAAATCGCATTAATTAGTAGTTTTAGAAGTATCGTATCCCTAATTTCAGAAATTCCAACGTGAACGATTGCAGATTTATATGGAAAGAAAATCAGCGTTATTTTATGACTTATTTTATCGTGAATAACTGTATTTTGTATCCCATTTTTTCATTCATTTACTTGAATCTGTATTATATTCTGTATCAATGCACTTACTGAAACACTATTCTCAGGCTCAGATCAAGCTTGGATATCAGATGTGATAGAAAAAAATGATAAAAATCTGATTGATTCATATTTTTCATGGAGTAGAAGTATAAGCAACTTCTGCTTTATTTTTGCAGGAATTCTAGCAAGTTTAGTTGCGAAATATCTCTGATATGATTGGCTTTGGTTCATATACGGAGCAGGAACTATTATTGCATGAATTGTCCTTGGTTTTGCAGAAAATTGAAAGGAATGATATGAGGAAGAGTGAGAAGACTGGTTGAAAAAAGATTTTTGGCTTCATATCAAATCAACATTTAAATATATTATAAAAAATAGAACAATCTGTTTACTCTTTCTTTGAATAGCATTATTTTATATTATTGATGAGTTAACTGGACTTATACGAACTCCATATATCCAAGAACTATGAATAGATATAGATAATTTAGGATTCATTTACTGAATTATTTGAGTTTGTTGAATAATAGTACCTTTAATCGCTGAGAAAATCCTAAAAAAACAAAAAAATTCTATGCTTTATATTCTAGGAGTATGTATCTGAATGGCGATTCTGCTCATGATATCAAGCATTTCTACATGTGTTATTCTGATTATTTGAATCTTTGTAGTATATAATTTTATAGATGATTTTATCTTGCCAATAGATACCACTTTAACCAATAAAGTAGCTGAAAAATCCAAAAGATCTACAATTCTTTCCGTAAAATCTATGGTGGAAAATTTGGCTTGTATTATTTGATGACCTTTAGCGTGAGTTTTGCTCGGTTATATTTCTTATTCTCAATGACTATTAGTCGCTGCAGGTTTAATGTTAATAATGTGAATCGTTTATTATTCTGTTCAGAAAAAATAATTTAATTTATTGTTTTAGAGTTCTTACCCAATCATTAAATTTTTCTATCCGTTCGTAATCTTCATTAGTCATCCCATCAGAGTCTGACAATAATTTTTTTACTTCTCGCTCTTCATCAGAAGAATTTGGAATATATACATTATCATAATCACAAATAATCCTTTGTGAAGAAATTCAATCTCGATTCTCATTTACTACATAAAAATTCTTTAATTCTGAATTAAATGTCGCATCAATATCAATCCAATTTCAATCAATATTCATTTTTAAAAATACGTGATATCATTTTTTATTTGAATATCACCAATCTTTCAAATAATCAGGCAAATATATCATATCAAACGAAAATGGTATAAAACAAAGCTTTGTTTCATATCACAATTTATTATAAACTGACTGCAAAAGTCTGTGTTTAGAAGCGCAATATCATTCTTTCAATTCTAATAATTTTTCTGGGGTATTCGCTCAATTTATTTGATATAAAAAATCTCTAACTGTCTCAAAAATCGTAATTCTTTCAAGAACTTTGTCAGAATTTTTATGTTCTGAGATAAAATTTTCTATTACGTCAGATTTTCACATTTTCATAAAGATTTATGATTAATAGCATTTTTAAAAAGTTCGCTATTTATTTTCTTCTTTAAAAATGAAATATTTATAATCGACAATAATTTCTCATTCTGAATATAAGCTCATATTTCATCCATCTCAATTCGTTTATAGCATAGCAATTCATTTGTTATTCAGAGATTTATTCTTCATAGCCCATTATAAGAAACTAAGAAAATGTAATCTCTCTTTCATATATAGTACTCATTTTTATTTTTTATCTTTCGTTGAATTTCTTCTTGAGAAAAATCCTTTTTAAACGGTTGTTTATATCTATGAACTATATTTAATGTATCTTTTTTTAATCAGATTTCTTCATAAATTTCTCTAAATAATGCAGTTTCTCTTGATTCTCATTTTTCAATTCATCACTTAGGAAAAGTCCAATCTTGCCCCCATCATCTATTTTGTCAGACTAAAATTTTTCACTCCCTGTTGAATATTATTGCTAAAACATTTTGTCTGTAGCCTTCTATTTTATTCATTCATTATTTGATTTTTCTAAAAAATATAGTTTCTATGCGACCTAATTCATCAGCTTTTTCATCACATTTTTCAAATCAATATTTTTCATATAGTCATTTATGGTCAGATACTATATATAATTTATCAAAATTCAAAGTCTTTGCATATTCTCCAACTGCATTTATCATTTTTTCGCTCACTCTTTTTCAGCGATAATTCTCATCTACAAATATAAATCAAACAAAAGGGGAGTAATCACAATCAGGAATTCAGTCTTCCTTAGTGAAAGTACAAAATCAGACTATTTTGTCGTTTTCAATTGCTACAAAAACCTTCTCCCAATCTGAAAAATTGCCCTCTTCCATTTTTTGAGCAAGAATTGGTCAAGCTTCTCGACTGCATGAACTAGCATAATCCGTTAGCTTGTCCCATAAATCATCTTTTGAGGTGAGAAATTTAATTTTCATAGGAATATTCTGAATAAAAACTACAAACAAGCATTCTCTAAATATTGAATCTTTTGATCATCACAATTTATTTCAATTTTACATCACAACGGAAGAGTAAGCATCGGATCTGTATGACCAAAATCCATATTCGTGATGATAGGTAAATCAGTTAGTCACGATTCATTATTTACTATATTTAACAAGACTTTATCATAGTTGATTTGTTCATTAGTTTCATAATTTAGCTGAGATCTTCAAACTAAAATACCTGAAATTACTTGGAGGATTCATTGAGAAGCTAGATTTCTGATAATTCTTTCAAAAGCATAATCTGGTATTTGCTCTTCTGATGGTTCTAATAACAGTACTTTTCATTTCCACTCATCAACAGAAGGCCAAATAGAAGTTCATATCATAAAAGGCAAAACTTCAACGCAGCCTCAGAGAGTTTCTCATGTATGAATGCCTTTTCATTGTAGCCATCTTCGTCCTGTACAATCAATCAGTTTTCTATTTATGTTTTGATTTTCTGGTTTGGACCAATCCAAATGTTCGGAAGTCCATCATTCTTTATTTGGTGTCAGTTCTCAGATCTTCTCATTTGAGAATATAGCTTTTTTTACAGATTCTATCATATATGGAAACATTCCTCAATTTTCTCAAAATCCAGCCATGATTGCGGGTCAATAAAATGAAACTACTCAGGCCTTATGAAACATAAAATGAATGACAGTAGAATCTGAATATCCCATAAAAATTTTTGGATTGTTTTTGATAACGTCTAAATCTATATATGGAAGCAATCTGATACTTTCTTCTCAACCGATTGATGAGATTATTGCTTTAATTGAAGGATCTTTTAGAGCATCCATCAAATCCTTAGCTCTTAATTCTGGATGATTATAAATCCATTCACGGTCTTTAAGTGTTTGAGTTCACTCCACTACATTCACACCAAAAACTTCTTCCAATTGCTTTTTTCAAGCCTCATATTTATGAGGAAATGATCCTGGTCATCATCGAGATAAGCTAAGAGCAACAACTTTATCTCACTTGTTTAAATGTTGTGGCTTAATCATCAATATCCATTAGTATAAAAATTGTACTATTTGTTATTAATATGGTCAGTGATAGCAATTTCTTCTATACCTATAACTCATGCATACTGCACAATTTCTTCAACTGTGGCACATCCATCAGAAAATACACTATGGATATGAAAGTCAGAATTCTGATCGTTTATAATGTTTGTCATTTTGTTTATGTCAGTATGATAAAACAATCAGATAACAAAGCTGGGATATCCACATTAACTCTTGTAATCTTCTCTACTCTATACCATAGAAATCACGAACTTCCTTAGGAAGCTTAGCTTTATAGTCAATATTATATTTTTTGCAATTTTGAATCACCCTTTTTGAGTAATCCTTTGTTTGCATTAACTCTTCAGGTCTTACAGAACTAGGATTATTGTTATATAGTCTATAGAAATCTAGTAATTGATCTAATCATTTATTAGTTCATCTTATGTTATCTTGTCTCAGTTCTGTCTTACGCTGCAACATTTCGGCATTGTGTTGTGCAGTTTCTTTAGATAATTTATCCATATAAGCCATAAACGCTCTTCTATATCTTAGTCAACAAGCATCTATATAATCAAGCGCATTTTCAAACTCTTGTAATCTTTTTTCATCTCCATCTTCTCCATCATATAATTCTTTTTTGACAACTTCTTGGTAAATACTCTCTCGAATAAACAATAGTTGATTATCCTTACTAATTCATCGATCAGATTCCATTTCTTTTAACACAAAATCTATTGTAAACATTCTAGTGTCATTATAACCATTATCCATAAATGCTGGATGATTAATGAGCATATCATTAATTTTGTCTTTGTATACTTTAGGTAAATTTAAACCTTTATTCATCTTACCATCAACAACTTCAATATTATCTTTATTACCAATCGTTGAAGTGTTCGTTTGTGCATTAGCGAAATTGCTTACATTGAGTAATCCTGCTAGCATAAGAGTATAACCCATATTTTTCCAAAAGTGCTTTTTTGTAGATATATAGTCAACATCTAAAAGTGAACTTATATTGTTCATGGTATTATGAATAATACAAATAAAATAAACATACAAACAAATATTATAAAAAAAATAAAAAAATCAAGTATAAAATTTGCATTTTTTTGATTTTGTGCATATAATTAGTTTATGGTTTAAATTAGCATCATTTTATAAAATGACATCACAATTTGAAACAGGTAATAATGAATCAAATATTGATAAGAGTACAGAAGTTACAAAATTTTCTAATAATTTAAAACCAAATACTAAAGAGCGATTAAATAATGTTTTGAATTCGAGTGAACCAGAACTAAATATAAAAGATAAATTCGAAAATTTTTTAAAAGAAAAAAATAATAATGTGAAAATAAGATTAAAGAAAAATTTAAACGAATGCACATCAGAGAAATGAGTAAGAGCAATTATATATGAAAATCTTTGATACAAGATAGGGGAATATGATGGAGAAAACAACAATTATTGAGAAAGTAGAGATAATCAAACTCAGTCACAAATAGAAGGTAACAAAATAAATAAATGACTTACGAAAGAAGAAAATGATAATAATGAGAATATAGCATCTGATGGAGAAAACTTCAATTATTGAGAAAGTAGAGGTAATCAAACTCAGTCACAAATAGAAGGCAACAAAATAAATGAATGACTTACGGAAGAAGAAAATGATGAAAAAAAGATTAATGAAGAAATTCTTAGACAACAAAAATTAAATGAAGCAATACAAGCTCGTCAAGAATTATTGAATACTCTTTCAGTAGAAGATAGACAAGCATTAGATACCAAAACTCAGGAAGAGGCTAGAAAAGTAAAGGAGAACTTACAAATAGATGATGCAACAAGACAGGAATTAGCACAAAAAGGTCTTGATGAAAATTTCATAGATAATTATATCCTGGTAAAAGTTACTTTAAATGAAGTTAAGAAGGATTCTCGTTTTGATAAAAATAAAGTTGACGATTTTAGCAGTAAAGTAAGAGAGTTAGATTTTTGATTTAATTTTAATAGAGTGAAAGGTGCCAGTCTTAGTAATCTAGACATTTTCTTTAAAAGTATAGATAATAACTGTAATTTCTCGGATGCGAGATTGAACCATTTCTCTGGCGAGAATATCTCAAACACAAGAGCAGAACTATTCCATAAGACAGTTTGAAATGAAAGTTTAAGAATAGTTAAAGATGAGAATATGAAGTCTGATTCTCATAAGGAAACTTACGATGAAATGTTTCCAGAAGAAATGTGAGAAGATGCCATGTTTATAAAATATGGACAGTTTTTGGAGTGAAATTTGAGAAAATATTGGGAACAATATAAGGATAATTATCCATGATTTATGAATCAGCTTTATAATCTTAGAGAAAAAGCATCTAAATGAGAAAAATTAACAGATGAGGAAAATGAAATTTTGAGCATACCATCAAAAATAAAATGAATAAAACCAGAAATGGATAAAAATACCAAAAATATGATAGAAGAGCTTTGTATTATATCTCAGATTAAATGATTGTACAGGTGTATGTGAGAATGAGATAAGAATAACTTTGAGCTAAATAAAGCAAATGAGATTGAAAATAATAATTGAATTTTGACTTTGAGAGGTCATATTGACTGAATTGATTTTGCTATACGTCAGAATACGAAAAATCCGAATTCTCTCTTGCAAACTTCTAAAATGGTAAAAAAATCTCCAGATGGAGAGAGTTTTATAATTAGATGAAAAGAAAATTTTGAAGATTCTAATTTTAGCTTGCCAAGCCAGGATGATATTTTTACTTCAATTACAGATACAATACAATCTAATCCAACAATAGAATCTTTTAAAGATCAACAAGATTATCTCGAAAAACTTCAAACACATATTATGAAAAATATTGACAAAAAATATGACAAAACTGATTATGTCCATCATTATATGACAGAACAAGTGAAATGAGAAAAGATTATGGATGATGTGGTTAAAACAATAGAAAAAGTGAAGGGTTCTCAACTAACGTCTACAGATAATAGTGATTCTAATAAAAAACTAAACGATTTTCTAAATCTAATGGATTTTAATATAAGATATTCATCTGATGCAGAAAAAAATAAACTGGGACATATTATGGATAAAATTAAAGAAGTAACTTCTTTAGCCAAAGATAAGCCAGACAACGCTGAATTAAATAAATACCGTCCAATAATAAAAGACCATTTAACAGGGAGTGCTTTACAAAACACTTCAGAGAATCTTAATGGAAGTGCAACAGCTTGACAATCAATGTTTGATTTATTCCAATTATACAAAAATTCGTGAGATTCGAGATCTGATGGAGAATTAAGGATGATTAATTGTGACTATCTTTATTACGATTTGTTTACCCCAACCAATCCAGACCAACATTTATGAGTAAATATACCTACAATAAAAGAATCTCCAGTTTCAGGAAAATATATAGAAAACAAAGAAGATGCAGAAAATACAGTAGATACACGATTGGAAGAAATATTTGATAAGGAAGGTATATAATGAACATATTACTCCAAAATTTCTACAACTTCTTCAATTTCATTATTCTCTACCACCTCGTTATTTTCTGTTACTTCATTACTTCCAGTAATTACAATATTTTCTGTAGTTATAGTATTCTCTCTAGTTTCAGCCTTTTTGCGTTCAATCATTATAGTAAATAGCCACCAACAAGTCATCAAAATGAGAGCTACGAGCAGAGCGATATCTTTAATCAGTTTTGTTCTTCTTTTTGATTTTCTAAGTTCTTTTTTCTCTTCATCAGTTTCAGCGATTTGGTGCTTCCATTTGTACGCTTTAAATTCTTCCAAAATTATCTGTAAAACTTCTTCAGGAGTACGATCGCTTGTATCTATTACCAAATTATAATTTTTAGGATTCCACAAATCTACTTTATATAGCTTCATATAACGAGCTTCATCACTAGAATTTCTTTCTTTTACCTCCTCAATTGCATGTTTCTTGGTTGCATGTTTGTCTGTATCTCTTTCAGCTTTGAAAATCCTTTCTCATGCTACTTCTTCATCCACATCCAGTAAAATCTTAAAAGCATGTGGTTGAGCATAAAATCCAAGACGAGAATCTAGTATTATATTTTCAGTTAATTTTAGATTTTGCTGATATTCCTCATATTTCAAATCAAATTCTGCGGATTTTTCAGGATCATCTCACATTTTGTTGAATTCTATGATATTGATTCACATATCTGCTGCTAGTTTCCTTTTCATATCACCAATTGAAACGATTTCGTATCACAATTCTTTTGCCAAAAGTTTGGAAACAGTTCCTTTACCACTTCAGGCTTTTCATCACATAGTTATTAGCATTATATTTTATACAAAATATAAAAATCTGATTTGAATGTAAAGTTATTCCATAAAAATTCAAGCAAATAAAAAACCTGATAATTAAATATTATCAGATTCTTTTAAACGGGTTAAGACCTATTATTTTTTATAAATTACTCATATTTAGCAACTCTACAGTATCTACAGCCCATGCTTCTACATATTGTTGATATTCTTCTGCAGATCATTGGTATATTAAAGCAATTCATATTAATCAGAATGCTTGCGCTAATCATTTTTCAGCTTGTTCTTCCTCATCTTCAAGTAATGCTACTTCCATTAGATTTAGCATACTTTCAGCATAAACGTCCAAGAATTCGTTACTAGCTTCCATAAATGCCTTAGTCTTCTTGTATTTTTCTTTCAATCAGAATTTATCTTTATTGATATTTTTAGTTACTTTCTCCAAATCTTTGATTAATTTATTATTTCTAGTTTTGTTTTCATCAATGATTTTATCGAATGCTGATCTGAATTTCTCGATTAATTCTTTCTTTTCTTTATTAGTCATATTATCAGTATCAATATTATCAGTATCTATTCACATTGATTTAAGTACATCCTCATCATCTAAATCCGTCATCTGATCCAATCCATTTTTGAAGTATTCAGCTTCTATAGCTAAGTAATCCGCTAAGTCAGATTCTCATTTTGCTATAGCTGCATATTTTAGCATATTTAGAAATTTATCATCATAATAATATTTAGTTCCATCTATTCATGTATATACTACATTTGAATTATTATAAATAGTTGAAACATATTCGTTATCAGAATCTTCACGAGTATCAATTCTTTCTATAATCATTGGCTGAGGATTTACATAACTGTTATCCTTTCCGCTATTCAAATAAACATTTGAACCAAATTTTTCATACATCCTCTTAAACATAATCATAACATCTCATCTTTTTGCAGTAGTTCACAAAACATTATTAATATTGTTCATAATTCCAGCATCTTGAAGTGCATTTACGTGATAAATGTAGTATCATTTACCATTAGAATTATGTCTATCTCACCACAAAATTCTTGAGAAAACAGTTCAGAGCTGAGCTCTATCTACAGGTTGAGTTGGATTAAATTTTCTTCAGTCAGATCACATAATTTGATATGCACAAGTTTTCTTCGTATAAGGTATCAAACTAGTAGTAATCTTACTCTCATCTGGAAAGTAACATGAATTTGATACAGATTGCTTAACTCAAACTACATTTTCTAGATAATTCACTACCATCTTTGCAAAAGCTTGTCTAGTCAGAGGTGAATTCATTCTAGCAGACTCAATAGTAGGCTGAGTTGTTAGTCAATATTTGTATGCCCATTGGTATGCTTCCTGTTGCTCTTGTGTAAATGCAAGCGCAAAAGATACTCCTAGAGCCAATATAGCAATTCCTCATAAAAGGCTGAAAACTTTTTTCATTTTTGTTTTGTAAAGAATAAAAATAATTTACAAAACATATTATAGACAAAAAATTAAATTTGTCAAATTTTAAGGCATGAAATTATTTTGCTAGTTTATAATTGGAGTTTTGGTCGCTACAAAAAACGAAGAACGAGAAATTTTTTCGTTATTTAAAAATTTTCCATCTCAATCTATAAAAGTATTTATTTTCAAAGTCAATCATGAAAAATGATTCAGATTTTCCAGTTCTTTTAAAGAAAAAAAGTGGTAAAACCTTTCATAAACTTTTCAATTCTCATCAGTTCGTGGCACTAGTAAATCACGAGAACTTCATTTCCCAAATTTTAACCACGACAAAAATTTAGATTTTATTACGATTTTCCAATGTTTTTTGATAAACCAATCAGATAAAGATCGGTTAGTCATCAATAACATTCCATTATAGTCTAGTAAACGATAGAAATTTTTCATCAAAAATGAACGTTCTTTAGCTGTTGGAATATGCTGAAAACTGGAAGTTCAAACTATTAGATCAAAAGACTCCTGCTCAAAATTCTTAACTAATTTCGTTATATCTCATTGAAAAAAAGTCAGATTTGGATTCTCTTTACTAGCGTAGGAAAGTAATTCATTAGACAAATCAATTCCCACATAATCAAATTTACCAGGAAAATTCTGATTTAATAACGTTGCAAATCTTCCACTTCCGCATCCAAATTCTAGTATACGGACTTTTGTAAATTGTCATTCTGAGGCATTAGCCGAAGAATCTTGTGTGTATCACTTAAGATTCTTCACTTCATTTCATTTCGTTCAGAATGACTGAGAAAAAAAAGGAGTAATTGCATCCAGAATCGCTTTTTCTTCATGCCAAAATTTCTTGCGAGTTTCTGCATATTTTTTAGCTTCAGTATTATAGAATGATTGTAAATCTTGTTTAATTTCTTGATTACCAAAAAAATCATTATTTTTCTTTGGTTGAATAACTTTTTCAGAGTTTTTCTTGTTTTTAATCTTTAATTCTGATACTTTCTTTGAGGAGAATCAAGATTCTTTTTTCATTCATTCGCAAGATATCTAAAATCTGATTTTAGAATATTTTTTTCTGTATTTGTTTCAAGCAAGAAAAAAAGTCCCCAAAAATTTGACAAATTTACTTTTTTATGTATAATTAAGTATCCTAATTTTAATTTATTACCAAATGAAAAATGGCAAAAATTAATGAGATGTTTAGTAGATATAAAACAAAAAAGACAGCCAAAAAGCATTGAAGAAACTTCGAACAGCAAGAATATAGAGATAATCTTGCAAAGAGTTTAAAAGATTGAAAAAAGGAATGAAAATCAAAAGAAGAATTGGCAGAAATTTTATGAAAAGAACAATGAACAGTAGAATATGCTGAAATGATGATTAATTGTTGAAGAATTTTAGGTGTTGAACTAGCTAAAAAATTGATAGATTCTTGAAATAAAAAATTTGTGTTAGAAAATATAGAAAATTTTAAAAATCATAATGAAATAGCAAAAATTTTGATTGATTCATGAAATTGGGTTTGAGTACGAAATAGATTAAATCAATTTAATATATCTGATGAAAAAATCAAAAAGGAATTGGAAGAATTAAATAAAAAGAAGGAATAAGAGGAAGCGGCAAAAAAGAAAGAACTAGAAGAAAAATTGGAAAAATTAAAAGAAATTTGAGAGAAATTTTTAGAGTTTGGAATAGAATATACAATAGATAAAGAAAATTTATTATTAAATATAAAATGAGATATAAAAGGAAATACATTTTATGATTGTTATAAACTTGGGATATTTCAATATGTTGGTAGAATTGATGGTAATTTACATGTTCAAGGATTTCGCGGTCATAAAAATTTTACTTTTGAAAATTTAAAGTGTATAAATTGAGATTTTATCATCGGAGCACCTGATTACGTCCCCTACGCCTGATGAGCAGTTAACTGTGAAGCAGAAAAATTGTGTCTTGTAAATGGAAATTTGGAGATCAATGGTTCACTAAAAGCTCCACTAAAAAAAATTAGTTGAAATTGTAATGTTAGTTGAAGTCTTCCATCAAATAATTTAGAATATATATGAGGAAATCTTTATCTCTATAAAAACACTGCACCTGCGGGATCAACTGAATGATGGATATATTTTCCAGTTTTAAGATATGTAGGAGGAGTAGAACTCAATGGATATAATATGGGAAGTAATAAATCAATTGAGATTGGTGATAATAAAGTTTATTGAGATGTAATCTATTTCATTGATCCATATGATCCAAGGCTAAAAGAAAAAGTTGATGTCATTTGCAATTATCTGAGTCGCGAATATAATAGAGGTTTATATGATTCAATACCAACAAATGAAGATTATAAAACGTATATAAAAACTATACCAGTTGATAGAGATAGCTATCGAGATGATGACTAAAAAGCATTCAAATAGTTCTAAAAATAACTCCGAAATTACTACTTTCGGGGTTTTTTCTATGATAAATTGCAACAAGCTTTTCTTGAATTTCTGACTCTAAACATTATTCTACATTCAGATTTATTTTTGATTTTTTGACCTATGCAACAAAAGAAATTCTATGTAACTACACCGATTTACTATGCAAACGGGTTGCCTCATATCGGACATGCAAATAGTTCTTTCATCGCAGACTTATATGCTAGACGATATAGACTTATGTGATATGAAGTAAAATTTTCTACATGAGTGGATGAAAATGGTCAAAAAATGGTAGAAAAAGCTGAATCTGAATGAAAGGATGTAAAAACATTCTTGGATGAAATCGCTGCATGATCGGTTGAGATTTGGAAAGAATTACAGATTTCTTATACAGACTTTATCAGAACTACTTCAGAGGATCACAAAGAATTTGTTCAAAAAATGCTGAACATAGTTCACGACCAGTCTGAATCTGTATCAGATGAATCAGATAAAGATATTTATGTATGATCATACGAATGACTATACTGTACATGATGTGAAGCTTTTAAGAATGAAAGAGATTTGAATGCTGATTGACTTTGTCCTGATCACCTAACTAAACCAGAAAAAGTATCAGAAACCAACTTATTTTTCAATCTCAAAAAATATTCAGATTTATTTGCAAAATTGTGGGCAGAAAATCCTACATTTGTTGAGCCAGAAACTAGATTTAATGAAGTGAAAGCGTTCGTAAAATCATGATTAGAGAATTTTTCTATTTCTAGAGAAAATAAACATACTTGAATTGGAATTCCTTTACCTTGGGATCCAGAACAGGTTACTTATGTGCGATTTGATGCATTATTTAATTATATCACAGTTTGTTATAGAAACGGAGAAAACTGAAAATTCTGGGATAATGATACATATATTCTCCATATTCTTTGAAAAGATATCGT
>CAMJDC010000030.1 GCA_946404285.1 uncultured bacterium
AATATTCCACATGTCCACCATGTCAAAATGTTCCATCAAATGAAAGTTTGAGTGGGTGTGGGAGATTTTCATATGTTTCTTTGGCAAGTACGGGATGATGTCTAAGCATTATTCGTAAGATTTAGTGAATTTTCTGTTTTTAATTTTAGTAATTTAGAGCATTAAATCAAAAGGAAAATGGATTACTACATAATTTATAAATAATTCTGTTGAATAAAATAGGAGAATCGCTATCATATATATGATAAATAAAATGTCAAACAAACAAAAAATAGGAGGTTATTTATGAAATTTAAAGAAGCCAAGGATGTGTTCTTCAATAGTAAGAAGATTCGTCTAGTTTTGGCAGGAATGGCTCTCTGGACCCAAGAAGAAATTTTCAAATGTTTCTTCCATTGCCCCACAAAGTTTGCGCTTAAAAGAGTAGATGGCTCTGAAATAAATTTGACGGTTAGAGTTTATCTCGACCTTCAAGACTCAGACAAAGATGGGAAAGACAACCTTGTTGATATGTTCTTCCGTTGGAAAGAGCGTTTCGATGGGTTTGAAAAGAAAGTTTTGGATATTCTTCCAGATAATTCTGGACGAGTTGAGTATCTATTCTTGAGATCTTCAACATTTCTAACTAATAGAGAATCTTGGGAGAAAGAAGGTGTGGAGAATTCTGAATTTAGAATTAGAATGGCGTTTATACGTTTTAAGGACAAATGGTGGGAAGCTGATGAAAATTTGGGTAAGTATTATATTATTCATGGTCATCGCGGTTCAACGTTTCTCGTAAATATGTACTCCCATCAACTTTATCATCTGATGAAAACAACGGAAATATTAGGACTAGCAGGTGGTAACGGCTATTCTTTAGTCCCACTCATGGTCAAATATGAGGACGTATACGAAACTCCCATCGAAGAACGCGAGGTTTGGGATGGAGAATTTTGAAACTATCAAAAAGGGATGCTGGGATTCAGTGTCCTTTTTTCTATTTTATCTAAAACCTAGCTATTGTGTGTTGAAAGTCGGTCAATCATTTGTATAAATCAATAGAGATTTTAATTCTTATTCTTTGTGATGGCTAAAAAGGATAGGATTCTGTTGATAGATTTTTCAAAGGTCGTATCTCCGATATGAATTTCTAAGCATCTATCTGATTGTCTCTCAGCTTTTCTTACTTTACCCAAGGAAGAAATAAGAGCGATGTATAAAATGCATATTTGAGAACTTGTAAAATGAGGTTATTCTATAACTATATTCCTAGAAGAATTAATTCCATATTTAAAAACATGATATTCAAAATCTGATTTATTTGATGCATCTAAACAGATTCCGACACTGGATATGGATTTTTTAGAATGAATAAAAAAATTGAAGAATACATATTATATATATTTAGTTTCTGATATTCACGAAGTTTTATGAGAAGAGGTTAGAAAACAGTTAGGAGAGTATTTTGATGATTTTATATTTTCATATGAAGAAAAAGCCAAAAAGTCTGAAGATATTTTTTGGCAGAATTTACAAAAAAAGATAGATTTTTCCAATGTTGAGTTATTCGTAGATGATAAAGAAGAAAATATAAAACTTGCAGAAAAATATGGAATCCCGTGATTTGTATATGATGCATCCAAGTGAATGGAATCAATTATTTCAGCACTGAAATTGTAAATTAACTTATTATTTCATCATAGAAACTAATTTCATTACTTTACTTATATAATTTTAATTTATATTAAACTTGATTTTTTGCTGTAATTTTGTATAATATATAAAAATAAAAGTATTACTAACCAAAAACGAGTATGGAAGCGATACTTGTTCTATAGAAATATAGTTTACAGTCAGAAATATGGAGATGGCAAGCGAGACATAAATGGAAGAAATCATCTTACTTTATGCATTGGAGAATGCCTTCAAAGAAGGGAGGATTAATACTCTAACCATTCGTAGGGCAGAAAATCAGTTAGTAACGGAGATAGCCGATTCGTCTATGTCAAGTGGTGCCACTGTAAAAATTGAGGATGAAAAAATTGTACTCAATACATTAGCAGTAGCTCTTGAGCAATTGGGTGTTTATACACCCGCTGTAGAAAATGCTAAAGGGAAGGTATTACTATTATAGTTATAACTTATACTTCCATTAAAAGGGTGTGTAAATATTTTATGCACCTTTTTTTAAATTGTAAGGATCTTATATTTCTGTTTCATCTAAAATTTCATCAAAAATCTGATTTTTCTTTTCTTGTCATTCTGAGACTTTATCCGAAGAATCCATAGGTGTCATATTTTCTGAATCCTTCGCTTTTGCTCTGGATGGCTTTTTTACATAAATCTTCCAATAAGCAAAAATTCACAATCAAATGAATAAAACTACCAATACATATTTTTTCCAAATATCTCCACTTTGTAGAAATATTGCATATTTAGCTCAAAATTCAGATAATCCGTAAATGATATCCATGGGTAATTTCTCTGGTCGGATTCGGATGCTTCGTGGAATTATTAACGATAAAATCAGGCTGATAAATCCGTAAATTGTTACGATTGGAATGAGTGGAACAATAATTACGTTCAAAAGTATTCCGACCAAATTTACTCAATTCATGAAAAATATCAAAATTGGTGCAGTTCATAGACTGGCTCAGATTGTTGGGACTAAGTATTCTTTCCAGAATTTACAGTCAAAAAAGTCAGATTTTTCTTTTTTGTTTCACTTCTTTTTCTCTTTTCTTTTTTCTACTAAGTTTTGCGAGAATTTTTGAAATAGAACTATTCATATAATAGCTCCAAAACTGAGAATAAATCCGATATCGTATCATAGACTGAATGGATTGAAAATCAGAATTGCCATAAATGCATATATCATCGATCTTCGGATTGAGATTTCTCTTCCTCGGAATAGTGCGATTAATGTCAAACTTCACATTACGGCGGCTCTGAAAACACTGGCATCACTTCCGCATATCATTGCATAGAAAATGATTCACACGATTAAGAAACCATTTCTGACATAGAACGGTAAGAATGACAAAAGGAAAGAAAGCAGAATCAGAACCATGGCGATATTACCTCCACTTACAGCGATAATATGAACAAGTCAGCTATCTACAAAGGTATTATAATTATTGCTCGGAATCATAGATTTATCTCAGATGAAAAGTCCGAGTAGTAGTCATGAATATTTATTTTCTCAGAAAATGGAGATTACAGTATTTTGCATCCAAGCACGGATTTTGTCTATCTTTCAAAGTGGTTTAAAGTGAGGGGATTTTCATTCCATCGTGAATTTACTACAGTCTTCATCACAATCAGCTTTAAAACTAGATTTTTCATACATTGAACCATCTACTCATTTCATGAAAAGCCACTTATCATAATTGAAATCGTAATTCCAAAACTCTTTCGTGAAAATTGCATTTCAACTTAATGAAAAAATATTAGAAAAATCTAAATCTTTTTGGGAGGCTGAGAGAAAAAGAATGTCTCAGATATGATAATCATTTTCGCTATTTAATGCATAAGTTTTTCAGTTCTCAGTTTCCACATAGTATCTATGATATTTTTGTGTGTCAGATATACGCACAAAATTATTAAAAGTTTCTCGTTCAGGAGTAGTGTATTCATAGTTTTTTAATCATACAAACTGTTGAAAATATTCAGGATTCTTGTGATATAAATGTCATGAGATTACTATGATTGCGAGTATGTTTGCGACGATTCATCGTAGTAAGTTTTTCAATAAAAGTTTTATTCGTTGTTTTTGTTTCTGTCATTCTGAGGCTTTAGCTGAAGAATCTTTTGTATTACTTAAGATTCTTCCACTTCATTTTATTCAGTGTCAGAATGACACTAGCATTGCTAATAAAATAATAAAAGGAATTAGAAAAATCTCGGAATTTACTAAATTCAAAAATAGAGTGAAAATTCGAATACTGCCTGCAAATGCTAGAAAAAACATAGTTTAGTTTTTATCTAAATCTGAAAGATTGACTTGAATTTTATGACTATCGTGAAGTTTAACGAATTCCTTTCCAAAGAATTTCAGAATATATAAGAAATGTAGTCTAGCTCCGATTCATCATTCAGCACAGTAGAAAAGTTTCAAAGTCTCGGCTATATTAGCTTGAGTTCGGTCAAATATTTCACAGTTTGGAAGAATTTCTTGAATATCTTTGAAAAACTTTTCATCTTCAGATTTATTACAAGCAATGTAGATTGGTTGTAAATCCTTATGAGAATCAGCGAATTCTCTAATTAATTTGAAACTTTTTTCTCTATTGCAGAGAGGAGAGTAATTTACCAAGTAATATGGATTTCTTTTTGATTTTATTTTTTCTTCAGCAAAAATTTCTTTGGTTTCTTCTAGAAGTGATAACGTTAAATCTCAGTCATATTCAGCTTTATCTTCTCGATTTTGTCAGTCTTGTTCAAGAATCTTTTTAGTCAGTTCAAAAGAATTCTGATCGCGAAGTATGATAATATTTGCATTTTTCACCAAAAAATTCTGCAAAAATGCAGTTCACCATTTTTTATTCATCCCTAGTCCACCGACAATGGCAGTAAATCAATTTTTAATTGACCATCTATACTGTAAAAATAAATTCCATCCACGATATAGAAAACTTCTACTTTCATCTACTACTTCTCCTCATCCGAGTATTATATAGTCGTACAAATTTCTCTTCATTCATAGACAGATTTTTATTTTTTCTTTTCGAGTTGGTTTAGGTAAAAAGTTCAATTTCTTAATAATTCACGGAATCAAAAAATCTCTGTGTTTTAAAATCCAGTCTTCCATCCACTTTTCATCTCAACATTCGATACTAATTTTATCTGGACTGAAACATTCATCAGCTCGGTTTAACAGCGAAAAAATAATGAGTTCATCTCACAAATTTTTGTATCCATAGTATCACTTAATGAGCAGATGCATTATTTTTTCTAAATTAAATATTAGTTAGTATATAGTGTTTTTGTTTATAAGTGCAAGAATTTATAGTTTGGAAATGATTCTTTGAGATAATTTTTCAGGATTAAAATCTGACTGTTCCTCTTGATATTCATTCAAAATTGTAGTTAATTTTTCATATTTTGGACAGATTATGCTTAGTTCAATATCATTTAGTCCATAATTTTTCAATCCATTTTCTACCCATTTTCTGAGTTCTTCTCTATCGTTATGGTCGACTAGAATAAATAGCTTTTTACTATTTTTGATATTTTCTATCATTTCTTTACTCCAATCTGCATTCAATTTCTGTAATACGAAAATGCTGACTTGTTTATTATGGTTTTGAATTATTTCTCATGTCTGAATTGCTGTTGCGAAAAGACTTCCACTTGCAAGAATTACACCATCATTTCCTGCAAATCCATATGTTTTAAGTGAAATTGAATCAAGATTCTCAAGCATTGATGCATCAATAATTCCTAGTTCATCTACGTCAAAAATAGCATCAGGCATTTCTTTGTGAAGTAGACGTATGTATTGTCTTTGATTTTGTTTGAAAATATTTCGCATATTCTCTAAATCTATTGGTTCGAAACTATGAAAATTTAAATTACGAATATAGTCTAAATCATTTGTTTCAGGTGAGATTTTTTTCCCATAACTTCATAATCAAGCATGAATATTTATTATTGTTGTATATTCTTTATCATTCAATAATTCAAAAATAGGTTCCAAAAAACTGAGATTTAATTCATTCAGAATTATTAATGGATGTTTGGATACTGAAATTGCGTCTCTCCAAGCATTAATTAGTGAAACATTTCCTGGTTTATTATCTGGATTAATGCTTAGAATAGGACAGTCGCTGTAATTTATATCACTTACGATTAAGTCAAAATCCACATCACGGTCAGCTAGTTCTTCACGTAAATCTTGTATAAACATATTTGATTTGATATATTCTGTTAGAAATAATGACGGCATTTATTATTCGATTAATATTGTAAATTTATTCCATCATAGAGTATCAGATTAAGAATGTTGCGATTTCTCAGAAAATTTTTCAGGCTGTGTATACTCACCATTGGTTACTTCTAGGACGAGATACCCAAATCAAAACGACATATTGTGGATCATCTATTGATACGATTCAAGCAAATGTGGCTTGTGTCCATCATACTCATTTTCTATATTTTCATTTGTATGCCACCTGAGAAGTTCCAGATTTTGCTCATAGATGATATCACGGAACTCTAGCGCGTTCGTATTGATTATTTACTTCTATAACCGAATATAAAGCATTTCTCATCTCTTCACTAACTTCAGGTCTAAGAATTTGTCTTATTGCGTGAGTCTCTTTCTTTTGAATTGTTATTTCATCATTATTAGCTGTTTTTTTTCTGATTTGAGAAACAATTGTAGGTTTGATATATTTTCATCAGTTAATTAATGTAGAATATGCTGTGGCAAGCTGGATTTGTGTTACTGTTACTCACTGTCAGAATGAATTATTAAAGAATGCGGCCATTGATACATTTGATAAGTTAGGGAGGGATCAATTTTTTTCTTCTGCTAATTCAATTCCAGTAGCTTCTCAGAATCAGAATTTTACTAGATAATTATAGAAAACTTCTTTACCTAATGCTTGTACTATATTAATCATTCATACATTACATGAGTTTATTAATGCTTCTAATAGGGTATGATATCATACACATGATGTTTTATCAGCATCATTAATAGTATAGACGTCAATGTTAATGCTTCCATCATCTTGATAATGATCATCAAGTCTGACTTCATCACTGTCTAATCAAATGGCCATAGTAAATGATTTAAAAATACTTCAAGGTTCAAATATAGATGAAACATTTTTATCTACGAATACTTGAGCTCAATAAACGTTTTTTGATATATATTTTTTTAAAGTTGTGTCTTTTTTATCATCACTAGATGCTTTAATATATTTTCATCATGAATATATATAAATCGGAACTTCATTGTACGATTCATTATCAAGTATGTATGAATGGTCAGGTCATAATGGCATCATTGTATATGCATCATTATAGTTATTAGGATTGTATGTAGGTAAAGATGCTGAGGCTTTCACTTCTCATTTATTTGGATCAAAGACCATAATTGCAATAGAATCGGCCCTTAAAGAATCCAAATATTTTTTTGCAATAGCTTCTACTTCTTTTTGAATTCAAATATCAACTGTTAATACAATATCATCTCAGTCTTTTGTATTAATTACTTCAAAATCACTTCATCCCATATTCCAGTTTGAACGTCAAATTATTTCTCCGTTAATTCATTGTAAAATATTATCAAAATATTTTTCTATACCATAGTATGCATCTCAATTCTTGTCAACATATCACAAAATATTTGCCATAAATTCTCAATAAGGATAATATCTAGTTGCATTTGGTTCTAAAATGATTCAGTGTAAAATGGAATATCTATTGTATGGGCCTCAGTTAATATCCAGAGAGTATTTTTCTTGTGAATATTTTTTCTTTAATTCTTTTATATCTTGTGCAATTTCTGGATTCGCAGATGAAAATAATTTGATATATTTATAAGTTTGTTCTGTAAAGAGAGCATCCAGAGTAGTAGAATCTATATTTTCTTTTCGTTTATTCATAAAATTTTGGAATTTTGTTTTATCTCTGATACTTCTAGATTTACTTGGAACTATATATACATAAAAATTGGCTTCTATAGAAACAAAATTGAAATTCTGATTTTTTAAATCCTCTAAAAATTCTTCATTTGCAAAATATCAAACATAATTTTTTTCTTTTACTCAAATTTTTATTTTTTCTTTTAGTCTATTACTTATTAGTTCCATGGCTTTTTTTCTAGACCATTCATCAATTACTTGTTGTCTTTGTTGGTTATATTCTTCAAAATCAAAAGTGTAATATTCATCGGAAATGATAGGAATTTCATTTCATTCAGCATCAAAATTCTTTCAGAAATAAAAAATTTCAGGTTTTTTAGGTAATAGTTCAACATTTGTGAATGATTCGACGTTTTCTATACATTGTTCCATATTAACGGAATCCATTCCATGAATTACACATAAATGCTTATATACAATAGGAGCTATTAATTCGATAAAACGATCTTTCATTAATATTCCTCAAGTACCATATCAAATTTCTCTAGGATCTAAGGCTATGTCATAAAGATTTATATTTTCAGTTAGCTTTACAGGTTGACCACTTTTGTCCAGAGCATAAATATCTCATCTATCAGCTTTTACAGAAGCTAAAGATGTTGACTGTTTCATTAATTCAAGGTTGTAACTTTTGTGTTGAATTATTTGTAAGTAAAAAAGTCTGACTATGATTACAAAGAACATAAATCAAAATAGTGTAGCAAGCCACATTTCTTTTGACAAATTTATTCTTTTAATGAAAGGAATTTTATAAAAAAAAGAGTGAATATTCTCTGAAATGGTATGTTTTTTTTTAAAAGATCTTTGGAAGATATGATTATACATATTATGAGTACGATAAATTTTTGTGTAAAGTATATCAGGAATTAACAATATTAAAATCCAATATATTTTCAATAAAAAATTAGAAAATTTTCCAGAAATAAGGGATTGAAAAATCTTATGAAAAATTTGACAAAAAAAACGTTTTTGATTATAATTAGACGTGCGAGTATTTTAAATTTTGGGTATAAAATATGATATTTAGACCAAGTGATGATGTATTAGATCAAAACGGGCAAATTATTCCACAAAATAATGAGTTTATGAATCAAAATGCTCCAACGAATGGTGAAAACCAAGTTTTTAATGTTGCAGAAAATGTGTGAGATAGTACTGTTACGAATGCGAATCCAGATAATATAGTAATACCGGATGTTGAAATGGAGGAAGTTAAAGCTCCAGATTTATCAGACCTTTTAATGAAGGATGGTACATCAGCTAGTACGGAAACTACTGAAAAAAATGAGAATATAGAAAATGAAAATTCTATTGAAAATAATGAGTCTTCTATTGAGAATGATAAGTCTTCGGAAATTGTGGTTAATCAAAATGAAGATAAAAATGTTCAAATTGAAAATAATTCGGTTGTTCATGAAAATACTGATTGAAAGCAGGAGAGTGTGGTAGAGAATCTACAGACAAATAATGAAGTGAATAAAGAGAATGTAAGTAATAATTCTCAAAATAACTGATTGGCTTGAAGTACTGAAATAGATGAGTCTATACCATGAAAAATGCCTGATGAGGAGAGAATAAAGTTAGTGTCAAACATAGAAGGATCAGTACATAGTAATTTGGATTTGTTGGTGAATGAGCAATGGTATAATGCGATTTTAAAGTATAGAAAAATTCATCGTATAGTTTTTAAACGATGATGGTTTATATTTTCAGCATTAGTTTGAATATTGATTTGAACGTTATGTCAAGTAAGTGCCTGACAGTCAAAGAATTATCAAGTAATTAAGGATGAATCTATAGAAAATATTGGTAGTTGGCGTGATTCTGATATGCCAGATGTTGTTTTAGAAGATTTAAAAGATAAAGGTGTAGATGTGATTATTCCGTATGGAACTGCAAAAAAGGATGGAAAGACATTTCAATCTAAAAGTAACCTTATATTATATAATGGGATAATTATGCCACAAATTATATCAATAAATTATGAAAAAAATAAATTTTTTATGGATGATTTTAATGAGAAAAAGATGAAGCGTTCAGAGTTGAAATCATTATTAGAGTTGTTAGTTAATGATAATAATTCTAGAAAGACGAAAGATTTAAAATATCCATCCGATTTGCAATGGAGTGGGCAAAATTTTGAGTGATTATTGGAAGATTTTTTTAGTTTGGAATGTTTAGACTCGGTTAAAATGTCGGATTTTGTGTGTAATGATTTTTTGAAAATTTTTAATAAATATGGAAAATATTATAATTTATCAAATCATTCATCAGAATTGGTGGCTTATGTACAGCATTTGGAAGAGTATGATAAAGATATTATTCCGGTGTGCGAAATGATTAAAGAATATACTATTCATGCATGAGAAACGTATTTACAGGATTTTGCTTCTATTATGAATAAATGTGGTGAAGATTACTGAACATATTATAAAAAGCTGACGAATTTTATAGAAGTAGATAAATCAGTGGATTTGCCAGAAGTACCGGAAAAAGTGTATGAAGATCCAGATATAAATGCATATAAATTGGTTTCATTGTGGTGGAAAGTCTCTAGATTCTTAGATTGAACGGTTAATAAAAATTATATAAAGAGTTATTTTAAATTTGTTAAAACACTTATTGATAAAGATAAATGAACGAATAGATATATAGCTCCAATATATAAAGATTTGTTGTATATTTTTAATATGGATGAGGTTTATACAAAACTTTTAAATAAGTGAGAACTTTCGGCGGATGTAAAAGGTTTGATAGATCAAATAAATAATTGAGATGGAATCGGAGGATATTCTTTGGTGAGTTTACTTACTACACCAAATATTTTAAATGATGAGGAGGAATCATCTGGCTCAGAATTAGAATTGTTAACAATAGAAGAAATGTTTTCTCCATATTATAATATGAATGATAAACTTAGAATAAGGAAAGTTGATAAAATATCTGACGATGAAATTAGAATTCAATCGGAAATAACGTCGAATGCTATCAATTCTAAAGTATGAGGTGAACAATGAGGTAGTTTAAAGGCTACAGTTTCGTTGAAAAGAATGGATAATATATTGTATGTTGATAATATAAAAATAGCCAATCAGCAAAAATTGACAGATATATTAAATATTCATGCTAAGGAGGATAATGTGACACTTAATGCGATGTTGGTATATATAGATGAACAAGTTGGATTCTGGTATAATGTTCAAGCAGAAGAAGTTGATGATAATCCTACATTATGTGATAAATTGAATGAAAATTCAGATATTGAATTACAATCATGTGATGATTCTTCGATTGTTTTGACTAAGTGAGGTATTGAGTATAAGTTTGAAATAAATAATTGAGTGTTAAGTACTTTTGTAATTAATGACAATGAATTAAATTCTATGATAAAAGAAAATTTAGTTTGAATTATTATAACTAAAGATAATACTCAAGCGATAATAGAGTCCATAATTGAATTTACAAAAGGTGAATCAGGGGAAAATGATGCTGAAAAGAGGATGAAAGTTATTGATCAATTCCGTTTGTATTTCAAGATTATTCCTGAAATAGAAAGTGTAGAATGAAATTCAGCTGTGGTAACATTTACATTATGAGAATTAGATTTCCGAGCATATTATGATATTGATACACAAATATTGAGTAAAATTTCATATGTTGCATGTGATAAGAAATTGGAGATAAAAGGTTTGACGATTGAAGTTGGTTCAAATAACATTTCACAATTGACAGAAATAATGAATAATCCAAGAGTATTCTTTACAAAAGTTGATCAAACTGCATATAAGAAATATCAAAAAATGTGTGAATAAAAATTGTTATGTGAAATAGGATTTATTTTATCTTTAAATAAAAACAAAAAAAGGTTATGGTAAGAAAAAATCGTTTACTATGTTGTTTATTACTTTCATTTATATCTTTTTTTGTTTGAATATCTGTTTATGCTACTTCATTTGTGGAGAATTTGTCAAGTATGTGAGTAGATATTGTATCGCTTTCTAATAAAAGTTCGATTTCTCGTTATGAAATGGCAAGATTACTTAATGCGTCAAATTGTGAAGATTGTGTTCAAGAACCAGATTGGATGAAGCAGACTTATTCGTATGAGTTTTGGGAAAATTTTAGGAAGATAGATTGAAAATATTTTGCTGATATTAATTATAATTCTGCAATATGGAATAATAAATCTTATTATTATTGCGTGGCATATGTATGAGAAAATGGTTATATGGCGTGATATCCATTAACTTCTACAAAATGTAAATGAAATTTTTGTGGACAAGATTCAGTGACTGTGTCAGAATTTTATGAAATTATTTTGAATCTTATTCAGGATCAGATTAGGGAGAAGTATGTTATTGATTGGTGAAAAATGAAATCATGGTTGGGTAGCTTAAAAAAGAATAGTTGAGCAATGAAAATTTTGACGCAAACGGATATTAATATAATAAAGAATTCTGATAATAAAAAAAGTTATGCAAAAAATAATGAAGAATTTGAAACTTGGTTGAAATATTGTATGTATAATCTCTGAGAGTGTGATTTTCAATCATTTTGAAAAATATGAACATGATATTGGCCAGTAAGTGAGTTGAATATTTTGCGTAAGGAGTGAATTATTACTAGTGAGGAAGCAAAAAATGTAGCCACACAACAAAGTATTAGATGAGATGATGCTTTGCGTATTTTTGCAATGATTCATGATGGTTATAGTAGTTGTAGTTTTGATATAGATTATGATTGTGATTGAGTTGAAAACTGAAGGGATAACTGTCCATATGAGTATAATCCAAATCAGTATGATTTAGATGAAGATGGTGTTTGAAACGTGTGCGATGATGATATAGATTGAGATGGTAAAAGAAATCCAATTTGAATAGTTGATGATAATAATAAAATTGTGATTTCATTATGGAATGAAAAATTGGATACAACACCAATATGAAATCAAAGTGATGGATTTACATTTTTTATAAATGTAGATTCTATTGGTAAGGAAAATTCAGTTTTTGTAAAAGTCTCTCCGTTAACAAATTGAAATATTGAGAGTATACAGTGGAATTGGTGAGACTGAAATACTCAAGTTTCAAAAAATTGAAGTTCAGTGAGTCATATATTTGAAACTCCGTGAACTTATACATTAAAAGCTGTGGCAAGGTCTAAGGAATGATACGAAGCTTTTGCAATGAGTAAAATATTTATATCGCAGCAAAGTTTGGAAAATTATGCATTGAATATTTCACCAAATTTTGTTTTTAAGAACTGAGGAATAGATTATACGTTTATTCCACTATATTCGGGAAATATTGATAAAATTGTGCGAGATGTAAATAATGGGCAGAAAGAAGCAAAAAGGCCTTTTGAAAATTTTCAGGTAAGTTTACAGAAAAATTGAACGTATATTATTAATGCAAAATGATATAAAAATGGAGAATTAAAAGCATTGGCGATGCTCAGTATTAATCAGGATGGTTCTCCACATTTTGCAAATGTTTTGGTAAATCCAGGTAATTTATCAGAAACAACTTCTGTGACTACAAATTTAATTTGAGTATTACATAATAATATAAATTATATAGACATAAATTGGTGATCTGATTTAACAAGATCTCAAAAAATAAGTCAAGATTATGTATATAATGATGTATGAATAAAAACGATACAACAGACTGTATCATTGAAAGATTGAAGTAATTTATATGCTATATCTACTTTTTCAGTAAATAATCCATTGATGAATCAGTCTTATGCGTTGAACATTTCCTGAAATAAATTGGTATACAATCCAAATGAAAATTTATCGTTATGGCTGAATATTTATCCAAAAAATTCTGCATTATCGTTATTTACAAGTTATTTTGCATGACAAAAAAATTATGTATTATATCCTAGTTCGGCGGATATGATTTTAAATAAATCATATAATTCAGCATGAAATATGTTGTTAACAAATTTGGTGGAAGTGAATAAATGTGTATCTTTGTTGAATCAATGAACAGTTCATATTAATTCAGTAGATTTGTGTGAAGTAGCTTTAAAGAATTGAACATTGTCTAATTATAAATGTGATATGGATAATGATAAAATTCCTGATATTTGTGATGATGATATAGATTGAGATGGAAAGAGAAATATAATTTGAATGATTAAAAAGGAGAATTCAGATTGTTCTATAAATTCTGGTAACTTAAATTATGATATTTTTAGGAAAGAGTTTTGAGTTTGTTCGTTAGATAATTGTCCATTTTCTTCGAATTTAGATCAGTCTGATTTGAACAATAATGGAATGTGAGATATTTGTGATGGAAATGCATTACAGTTATTATGATATTCAGAGTCTAATGATTATGGAAATAATTCTTATTCTTTTAATAATAAGGATAGGGATCAAGATGGTATACCTGATAATATTGATCAATGTCCAGATGTCCCATGAAATACAATTAATTGATGTGAAGAAATTGCTAATGATAGTTGTCGAACACTTTCAAAGTGTTGAAATTGAAAAATAGATGAATGAGAAACGTGTTTAAATTGTCCAATGGATGTTTGAATATGTTGTTGAAATTGAAAATTGGAAAAGCGGGAAGATTGTGTGACTTGTCCAGCAGATGCAGGTGTTTGTGGACAATGTTGAAACTGAAAGATAGAAGAGTGAGAGAATTGTAAGAATTGTCCAGCAGATG
>CAMJDC010000031.1 GCA_946404285.1 uncultured bacterium
GGAGCACATACTTTTCTACATAAAGGATCGTTATATCTTCATTCTTCAGCATTCCATGTAACTATTTCAGTTTCTTTTTCATAACGAGTATTTTCACCTTCAGGAATTTCTGGACATACCTCTGCTGTAGACACTTCTATTTCAGTTTTCATACATAATTTTTCTGATGATGCTTCATCTCATGATAAATAGTATACATATCAACTATCACATGTAAATCCACATTCATTAGCTTGATTATCTCGCTCCATACTTGTTGGAGTCCATCCATTATCTGCCCATGTTTGATGTACTTTTCCATGTCACTCTATCGCTGTTGCATTATCTGGAATTTTTCAACTACAATCCAAATCAGTCTTATCATTTTCTACACACAACTGAGCTGTAGCTCCCTCTGCTCATTCATAATGATATCATGTATCACAAGATTCTGTATAGATTGCTACATATTCTGCATCTCATGTTACTTTTACAATTTCAGGATTCCATCATGAGAATGTATAAACATATCATGTTTCTCACTGTTTAGTTGGAGTTTCTCATGTATATTCTGGCATTGTATTATATGCTACTTGTCATGATTGCAACTGTGTTTCTTCATCTTCATCCAAGAATATTACTGTATAAGTTCTTACACTTTTAGTATAATCAGCAACTAATTCTTTATCACTTGTTAATATTAATTCTGATTTAGCTTCTACGTCATTATCTCCATCTTTCCATGTATTGAATGTATAACCTGTACTATCAGTCTGATAATCACTTCACTCAGCAACAGTTACACTCATATTACTTGACCATACTGCTGTATATATAACAGGTTCTGCTTCAATTTTAACAGTAGTTCAAACTGAAAATCTCTCACTTTTATCACAGTCAGCAGATTCTCCCTTACAATATCAAATAATATCTGCAGAAACAGTCTGAGATTCAACACTAGGGGCTCATTCTCAAACTTTATAACTCAATGTATAACTTCTATTTCATCCTGGTAATGTTACTTCTTTCTCATAATTTCAAGTTTCAACAGTTGGCTCTCCACAAATTTTACTTCATTCATCATCACAATTTGGATCTATTGTTACAGAACTTTCAGCTCTATCGTAATAAACTTCCAATACTAATTTTTTATCAGCAGATACTTTTCAAGTTAACTTACTTTTCTCATTATTTAACGTAAATCCAGATACTTCTTCTGGTAACACACTTACTTCAGAATCTGTTGTTCATGCCTTATTTTCTGTCTTTTCTTCATCCAATACATAATCTGAACCTTCAACATTTTGGAAATAATATTCTACTGTATATGCAGTATCAGAGTTTGCTACAAATCTTCATTCTATCACTACATCCTTAGCTGGCATTGTTTCTGGAACTTCAGGAGTCCATCACTCAAATTTATATCATTCTTTCGTTGGTTCTGGTCTTGCTGTCAATTTTGTTCAATATTCTACTGTTTCTACGTTTCCATATACTTTGTCATCTACCATATATGTTAATTTATAACTAATAACATCCCATGTGGCATTATAAATAATCTCACTATTTTCATTCGCATTTTCTGCTTTTACTGTATTTACCCATTCTGGATCTCGCGCCTTAAATGTATATCATTCTTTTGTTGGTTCATATTCCATCAATTCTGCATTCAATGCTAATCATGTTTCTGTCTTCAATACATCATTTCCATCTTTATAGATTACTGTAAATTCCTCTTCGTCATCTGCTGTTCCATTATTATTCTTATCATCTTTCCAACTTCCTGTATAAATTATTTCACTATTTGTATTCGCATCTTCTGCTCTTACTGTATTCTGAAAATCTGGAGTCCACTTATCAAATACATAATCTGTCTTTGTTGGTGTATATTCTTCTACTCTATCTCACAATTTTAAATTTTCAACTATATTCAAATTTTCTCCATCTTCGTCATTAAACAATACTGTAAATATTTCATCTTTATCTGCTATATCATTATTATTTTTGTCATCATCCCAACTTGCTGTTATTGTCATATTTTCTGCTGGCATTGTTGATGGAACTTCTTTATCCCATCATGCAAATCTATAATCTTTTTTTGTTGGATCTGCTGGTTTCGTTACTTCAGTGTTATAATCCTGTGTGATTGGTAATATTTCACTTCCTCATGCTGTATCAAATGTTATTGTATATCTATTAATAGTATATGTAGCCTTATAAGTTGCATCGCTTGTTACATCAGTTAATTCAGGAGCCCATTTATCAAATGTATATCATACTTTCTCTGGATTTGTTGGCTCTTCAATATCAGCTGCATTTGTTCAATAAACATATTTTTTACTTGATATTTCTTTATCATCGTCATCTACGAATTTTACAGTATATTCATTCAACTTCTCAGCAAATTGAGCAACATATTCTGCATTAGCTTTTGCTTCTTCTATTTCTGGGCTCCATGTATTATTGAATGTATATGTATATTGAGAGGTAGCTGTTTTAGTTGGAGTTTTACCATCATAACTAGGAACATTTCAATATTCAACTTCATCTGTCTTCAATGTATTTCCATCACCATCTTTCCAAGTAATTGTATACTTTTGCAACACACAAGTATCTCATTCTCTTACATATCATTCACCATCACACGTCCATTCACAAGCTTCTAATTTTGGCTTTGCATCAACATATGTCCACTCTGAATATCACATAGGTTCTAATGCATCTCCTGCCTCATTCCATTTTCTAGGATATGTCTCTGCTCACATTTTTGTCACTCATTTAACTACAGTTGGCTTTGTTCACTCACATGGAGGTTGTACTCGGTGTATTTTCGAAGAATCTTTTATGGACAACTCTTTTCATGGAATTGGATTTCAATCATAATCATATCATGTATAAGTTAAATACACTCATGCGTTTGTATCGTAATCTCCATTTTCAGCTCAATCCTTAATTTTTACATAGAATTCAATTGTTTGTCAATCTTCTGTAATTGTGAAATTTTCTAGTTTATTTGGTTCGTGATTATCAGAACCTGCTACTATAGTAACATTTCATCAGATTTTATCTTCTAAATTTGCCTCAGTTCATGCTGCCAATTCTTGAATACTTTCAGAAATAGTTTGAAAAGCTTGAGCAACTTTATCTGCATTAGCTCATTCAAATGCATATTGAGAAATCTTATCATTAGGCTGATTTGCTATATCATCTTTTAAATATTTTGCAGTATCAAATCAATTAACCTTTTCAAGTTGATATCAAATTGTAAAGATTTCAATTCATGAATTCCTTATTGTAGCTGCATCTTCTGAAGTTTTTGGTGTTACCGTTGAAATACTTCAATTTCCTCAATTTCATATCCTATTACTTCAAACACCTGCATACGTTGGTGCTCAATCAGTAATTGCTACTATATACCTTTTAGAATTCTCAGCAGTACAAAAACTGTCACTGTTTAATAATTCTTGTGCTTTTAACAATCAAGCATCAAAATTCGTTCATCAATTATGAGTTCAAAAAGATCAATTAGTTAAATCTGAAAAATCAAGATTTCTACCAATAGCAACATCATTATTTGCATTATTTGGATCTCATGCAAAAGTTACTAATCAAATTTTTGCAATTTCAGATTCTCCATTTAATCAATTCAGTGTAGTAGCAAATAGTTTTGCTCATGCAACAGCATCTAATCGCTTTTTATATTCTGTAGCAGTAGTTTTACATTCTCACTCTCATGCAAATGACTTACATTCATATTCTTGACAGATTCACCATTTTCTCCTAATACAATGATTACCTCCGTCTAATCGACTATAATATTCTTTACACTCTCATGGTGCATATCATTCAGTACATATATCAACTTTATCTCATTCTCACATACTTCCACTTCTATCGAATACGACAACCGCACAAATATTATTTTGTGTTGATATTTTTTGTTCAACTGGATTTCATTTTACTTCAACTGTAATTTTATACTCTCAATCTACTCATTCTATAGCCTCTACTACTTTTGTGATTTGTACATCTCATGGATTATCAAGACTTCCAACTGTATGAACTGGATTTACAATACAAGTATCTGTACTTTCCGAATTACATTCTCACTTTGGATTCTCAATATTCAATACTTTTGTAAAAACAGGAGATTTAAACAAACCGAATTTAGGCAGATAAAAATCTACATCTTCGACTTCTTCTGCATCAATCTCTCCAAGTACTTCAACTTCATCTTTCTCTACAGCAGATTCTTCAACTACTGAAGTCTCAGTTTCAGCTGAAATTTCTTCAATCTTTTGTTCTGGCTCTACAACTGGTTCAGCTTTTTCAGTTTCCACAGTAGTAGCTTCAAAATCAACTAAATCAGCAACATCATCGTTACTGTTTTCATCAGAAACAGGATCTGCCACTTCAGTCTCCACTGCCGTTTCAGGTACAGTTTCCTCACTCGGATTAGCTAAGTCTGTAGCATATACTGCTGACGTCACCACGCTCTGCAATACTAATACAGCCAAAGCTAACATTGATAAAAATCTTTTCATGTTTCTTTGAATATAAGAATAAAAAATGAAAGGATATAAACTAGTCAACATTTTTCTACTCATGTCAACAAATAGACAATATAAAATTATAAATTCATTGACTTTTGAGAAAAATGACTCTAACTTTTGTATACTAAAATTAGATTAAAATTCAAGAGAATTTGCGAAAAAATCAGCCTTTTATTTAATGTTTAAAAAAAGTACGATAAAATTTGACATTTTTGAGTTTTTTGTGTAAAATAGATATACATTTATAAACAAAAATTTAAGAAATTATGAAAAAAAATTGGTGAATAATTCCTATATTTCTAATAAGTTTCATACCATTTTTTTCATTTTCAGCAAATATAAATAGTATTAATAATATTTTTGATGCCATAAGCTACATAAAAAATACCATACATTTTGAAAACATAACTATCAAATCATACGTACCTTACACTGACGTACAAAATGCTATCAAAAAGTATTGTCCAAAATCAACAGTAGATCAAGCAAATAAAGAATTACAACCTCTAAAAGAAGCTCGAACTTCTTATCTAAACAACCCATGAATTGATAAATCACTTTCTGATAGATTTGATTTAGTAAAAGATATTATATCTGAACAAAAACAAGAAAATGTATACAAATATTGTAAAGATAGCTACCTACTCTTTTCAATTCTAAAAACCACTCAAGATTTATACTCATGAGAAAAAGACAAAAAAACAAACAACACAACAAATAATAATATAGGAACAAAGACAGAAGATAACAATTCACACAGTTCAGCTACAACAAAAAAATTAGATTTCACGTTTACACACGACACTAGTGGACTACCTAATGAAGCTCAGAAATCCTTCTCAGAAAGCTCAGAAAACTATCTACAAGAAATATTAGCAAATCTAGTAGAGATTCATATTTTAGACCAAAGCGATTTAAAGACTCTAAATAATAAAATAGAAGTAACCTACCAACAAAGCTGTAACATCACAGAATGAAGTTTTCGTGTGGTTAGAAACAAACAAACATGAGAATACACATTCAAATGAATTAAATTAATCATAGCATATTGCGAAAAAAACAACACTCCAGCCAGACAAAAAAGACATGTTCAACAGATTTTAGCACATGAACTCGGACATTATATCTACTTTTTCAAAGACAAAAATCCTTCAAAATTTTCAGAAATATGTCGAGATAACTGAAAAATAAATTGTCTTCCAGAAGAATTCGTAAGTAATTACGCAACAAAATCAAAAGAAGAAGACTACGCCGAAAGTTTTGCTTATCGGTATTTATATAATACAGATTGAAACTGAGATAGTCAACACGGTGCTGCTTCAGATAATCCAATCAATAGAAGAGCTAGATATTTCGAAGAACTATTTGAAGAAGAAGATGATGATGACGACGATGAAAAATAATTATTCCTCCAAATAATTATCGTCCGTTCATTCCCAATATTCTTTATCAAAATTATCTTCAAAAATTATTTCCTCATATTCATCACCCAGCCCATCATTATTTTTTTCTAAACCATTATTTTCCAAATAATCTTCAGAAAAATCTGAATTAATCCTATCATTTAGTTCAGTATTCTCATTATTCTTTTCATTAGATATGGTTTTCACTTTCATAATTTTTTTATCATGATTATCCTGCTGACCTAAGTCATCATCAACTCTTTCTATCTTTTCATGTTCAGAAAAAATATAAAAGGGATTGTTATGCACCAAAAATGAATGTATTGATAATGCAGAGATAAAGAACAATACTATCATATCCATCTAAAACAAAATAAACACAAATTAATTGTAAAAATAATCAAACAAAAATCAAAACAAAAAAAAAGACTGACCATTTCAAAGTCAATCTTTCTTTTATTTAAAATCTATAATGCTCTTGTATCTCTTTTTTCAACGGCAGCCTTTATAAATTCTGTTTCACTTTGTTCGTATTGTTCTTTCGTCTTGAATACTCTCACTGAAACTCCATTAGAATTTACTTCCTTTTCCCCTACGATAAGTATGTAAGGTACTTTCATAAGTTCAGCATTTCTAATCTTCTTATTCAAACTATCTGCACTTGTATCTACTGAAACTCTGATATTCTCTTTTCTCAAATCTTCACAAACTTTATTTGCATAGTCGATGAATGGATCAGCTACAGGAAGAATTTTAACTTGTTCAGGAGCTAACCAGAAAGGGAATACTCATTTGGTTTCCTCTAATAAGAATGCAGTAAATCTATCAAATGTTCCGAATATTGCTCTGTGAATTACTACAGGAGTTTTCTTTTCTCCATCTTTATCAGTATATTCTAGCTTAAATCTTCTAGGTAATAAGAAATCAAGCTGACAAGTAGACAAAGTTACTTCTGGTCCAACTGCAGGTTTCACTTCCACATCTAGTTTAGGTCCATAGAAAGCAGCTTCTCAGATAGCTTCTGTATAAGGACATCCAAATTCATTCAATACTTCTCTGAGTTTATTTTCTGCTTCATTCCACATTTGATCATCGTCGAAATATTTTTCTTTGTCTGCAGGATCTCTTAGTGAAAGTCTGAATTTATAATTAGTTAAACCGAAATCTTTATATACATCAAGAATCAAAGTTACCACTTTTTTGAATTCTTCTCAAATTTGATCAGGTCTAACGAATAAGTGAGCATCATTCTGACACATACATCTTACTCTTTCTAGTCATTTAACTACTCCACTTGCTTCATATCTGAAATCTGTAGCAAATTCTCAAATTCTGATAGGCAAATCTCTATAAGATCTTAAATCATTAGCATAAATCAACATGTGGTGAGGACAGTTCATTGGTCTAAGCACAAATTCCTCTTCATCCACTTTCATTGAAGGAAACATATTTTCTTGATAGTGATCCCAGTGTCCTGAAGTTTTATAAAGATCAACTGTTCCTACACATGGAGTATATACGTGCATATAACCCATATTTCTTTCTTTTTCGTATATGTAGTTTTCTAGTTGTTTTCTAATTACTGCACCATTTGGCAACCAAAGAGGCATACCTTTACCAACTAAATCATGAGACATGAAGATTGATAAATCTTTTCATAATTTTCTATGATCTCTTCTTTTAGCTTCTTCTACTTCTTCAGCATAAGCTTTCAAATGTTCTTTATCTTCAAAAGCCCAAACATAAATTCTAGTCATCATTACATTATTTGAGTTTCCTCTCCAGTAAGCTCAGGCTAATTTATCTATTTGAAATGCTTTTGGATCAATTTCTTTAGTATTTTCTACATGAGGTCATTCACACATATCCAAGAATGTAGCAAATTTTCCAGCGAACTTATCTGGGAATTTCTCTTGAAGATATTTAGTAATTCCTCCGTAGTATTTGATATAGTTCTCATCAATTCATTCCAAAACTCTATCTTTAGCAGCTTCTGCGATAGTATTTACGTAGAATGAAATACTTTCTCCGTCAGCAAGGAATTCTCTTCTCATTTCATCCTTGTATTTTTGTTTCATCAATTGATTAACAAAATAATCTGAATCTTCGGCACTTACATCGATACGGATTAATTCTTGGTTTTCTTTTACTATTTTTACCATCTGATCTTGAACTTTTTTCAAGTCATCTTCTCAGATTTGTTTTTCTTCACTGAATAGGAAATCGTAATACAATCCATTATCGATTGCTGGTCAGATTGCTACTTCTACATCCCATTGCTGTACTCTTTGAACAGCTTCTGCTAATACGTGAGCTAGAGTATGACGTTGTCTAAATAAGGGAGTGTCTTCATGATTTGACATCTTTATATGTATAACCTAATAAAAAATCCTACTTTTCTAGTAGGAGCTCATCGAAATATAACAACGGGAAACTCCTACCAAATTTGGCGTGTGGTAGCGGTTGTAGTCGTTGTTATTACGTTCATAGTTTACTTATCAATTTATAAACTAACAAAAGTATTATTATTTTTTAAATAGAATGCAAGAGAAATCTAATTAAAAAAAATATTGATTTTCTGCCAAATTTTTGTACAATGAAACTCATATATTCTATTAATTAACGCAGAACATTTCCAATCAATCAATTATTGTCTTTCCGAACGACCTGTCGCGAGGACAGGTTGTTCGGCCTTTATAATAGAATATGTATTATGGCTTGATTTCAAGCCTTTTTTTAAACATAAAATCTAACCATATAAAAAAATCTGATTTTTACTTTTATTTTGACCACATTTTCATATATTTACAGTCATAGTCTATAAATTACATGATAACTTATTGGAGAATAAGCTTTTAATCTATAATTCATGGACAACCGTTTCTAAAAGCATAGGAACATTTTATATTTTATTTTACAAAAATGAAAAAATTTTCTTTTCTTCTAATTGGAGCATTTTTATTATGAACAATTACCTTTGCATTAGCCGAAGAAACTAAAGACGCTAATCAATTAACAGGATCTGTAGCTGAAATGCCAAATCCTATAAACACAACTCTTGTTGCAACTCCAGAAACAACAACATGAGATACAGCTGAAGCCACTGAAACTACTGCAACAGAAGCTGCAACATGAGATACAGCTGAGGCTACTAAAACAGTTGCTGCAGAAACTATAACATGAGATACAGTTGAGACTACTGAAACTAGTGAAACAACTGCAACAGAGGTTAAAACATGAGATACAGCTGAAACTACAGAAACTGAAACAATATGAGCTACCACAGATACAACTTCAGAAACTACTACAGAAGCAGCTGAAACTACTGAAACTACAATTTCAGACTCAGCAAAATCAAAATATGATGAAGAACAAGTTGCTGCATACGAATGGGCTCTTGGAAAAGGAATAACTACTATAAACGATATAGAAAAAGCTAGATTAACTGACTGATTAACAAGAGCTGAATTAGCTAAAATGATGTCTCAATACATGACACAAGTTTTATGAAAAACTCCTGTAGATGCAGAAAAAGTTGAATATGCTGATGTAGATGAATCTCTATGAGATTTAGCAGATTTCATTCAAACTGCATATGCTTACAAAATTATGTGAATTAATGCTGATGGAACTCCACTAGAAAACTTCAATCCAAATGGACAAGTTACTAGAGCAGAATATGCTACAGTTTTCTCAAGAGTTTTATATGGTGATAAATACAATAAATCTGAATGAAATTACTACGAAGATCACTTAGCAGCATTAAAAGAAGCTGGAATTTTAACAAATACTACTCCAACTATCCAAGAAATAAGAGGATGGGTAATGTTGATGATGTATAGATCTACAAATCCTGCACCTGAAAAAACTACTGAAGAAACTACTGAAGAGACAACACAAATAGCAAACCCAGCATCTGAATATTGTGTAGCTCAATGAGGAACAGTTAATATTGTAAAAGATGATGAATGAAATGAATCAGGAATGTGTAAGTTAGCTGATGGAACTGAAGTAGATGAATGGAAATATTTCAGAGCAAATAATAAAGAAACTGAAACATGAGCAACAACTGAAGAACCAATAGAAGATACAGCATGAACTGGAAATGTAGCTAGCTGATCAACTCTTACAATAACAGCTAGTTCAGATAATGAAAATAACTAAGTTTAAACTACCAAACAAAAGACCGGTCACCTATGGCCGGTTTTTTAAATAAAAACTTCAAAAAAAGCAGAACCTATATTTAGATTCTGCCTTCAAATCAATTTACAAGTTAATTTTCACTACATGACTAACGCTTCCATACCGAAATTTTAGCTCCACTGCGCACATGAATTTGCACTTTTGAAGATAAAATTTTCATTTTCATCACCCACAAACTCTGAAGATGGAAATCTAATTATTAAATCTTTACTTTAAAAATTTTTTACCTCTTTCACTTTTTCATTCTGATGGAGTTGTTAATTCATACCTATCACAAAAATAGTCCACAAACTCTTTTACCTTTTTATAATCATATAACTCTGATATTATTTCAATTTCCAACATTTTCTCATCGTATGTTTTTTCTCATGAAAAATATCCGATTCTTTCATCAGCGACTTCCAATACACAATTTTCGTAAGTATAATAGTACAAATTCCTTGTATTTTCAATTTTTATTCACGGTTCCATTTTACATAAATCATTCATTTCCAACAGTATTTCTTTTAGTCTACAACTAATATTAAGATTATCAATCTGATTAAATAAAAAGATATCCCAAGAGAAATTTTGGATAACCTCAGTCATTTCAAGAAAATTATTCATTCAATTTTGTGTTCATAGATATTGTTTATATGTTAATTCTATTTTCTCATCTTGTTTATCTATTATTTTTCTAACTCTAACTCAAGCATTCTTAAATTTATCATGTTCTTGTATCTTTTCATAGTTTAATTCCGATATATTTATTGTTTTCTTTTTAGTAATAAAAAAATCTAATATTTGCTGAGGAAATACTACTTCATCTCAATCATTGACGATAAAAGAATATTCTTTTTCTATATTTTTTGGCATAATGATATTATATATTTTAAATTTACAAAATATCAAATATTATTTAAAATTTTGTGAAGAATACACTTTATAATAAAAAAAAACGCCCCCCGCAGAAGGACGTTTCATATAATAAGAGAATAATTACCTCTTTGACCATGTAGGAGCTTTTCTGGCTTTCTTCAAACCTGGCTTTTTCCTTTCCTTTACTCTTGGATCTCTCTTGAGTAATCCATAAGGTTTCAATGTTGGTCTGAGATCAGAATTCCATTCAATTAATGCTCTAGCAAATCCTAATTTAATAGCATCAGAATGTCCTGCAATACCTCCACCTAATACACGAATGTGTGCATCGAATTTTTTGTATGCTTCAGGAGCGATAACGCTGAATGGAGCGATTGCATTTTCATATAAATGTGTATTTCCTCCGAAATATTCTTTTAAAGGTACTTCTTTACCACTAGCTGTTTTAACGATGAAAGTTCCTCCTCCTTGAGAATATAACTTTACAACAGCTGTTGTACATTTTCTACGACCAATTGCGTAATTGTATTCCTTGTTTGCCATTATTTATAAAGATTTACAGGTTTAAAATTATCATATTTTGTAGTTGTTCCTTTGATAAGCTTTAATCTCTTCATTCTAGCATCTCTAAGCTTATTTTTTGGAAGCATTCCACGCACAGCAAATCGAAGAGCTTTAGATGGATTTTTCTTTAATAATTCTCCGAGTGTAATACTTTTAACGTTTCCTTTGTATCCACTGTAAGAATAATAAACTTTGTCCGATAGTTTCTTTCATGAAACTGCGATTTTATCTACATTTTCAACGATTACGAAACTTCCAGCATCCCAAAAATCTGAATAATACGATTTATCTTTTCAAGCTAATTTTTTAGCAACATCTACAGCAAGTCTTCCCAAAGTCTTACCTGTTGCATCAGCTCTATACCAAACCCTATTCTTTTCTTGGTCAGTTTGTTTTACCCAGATCGTCTTATTTAGATCTTTCTTTGTAAACTCCATCTTAATCAAATAACAATAAATTAAAATAAATCTGAATCCTCAATTAAGCTAATTTAACCAAAATCTTTTCTGCTCCATCTCCTAGTCTGTATCCTAATTTATATGTACATACGAACCCAGACATTTTACCAGACTCTACAAATTTTGGAAGCAAATCATTTAATAATTTCTTTCCTTCAGCTTCAGAGTAAATAACTGATTTAATCAAACGAATATTTTCTCTCTTCGCATCAGCTTCTGAATAATTCTTAGTATTTGAGACCAATCTACCTATCAAAGCATCAGCTTCAGCCTTTAAAACCGCAGCTCTCTTTGACGTTGTAGTAACCTTACCATTTCTAACTAAGTTAGTCAACATCTGTCTGATATAAACTCATTTACTTTTCACTCCTGTATTAATTTCTAGAAGTGCATTCTTTCTGTGTTGCATCGTATAAACAAATTATAAATTATAAATCTGAACTTTATTTTATGAGATTAATGGTTTTCCTAATTGCTTGAAAGAATCATTAATTTCATCGATAGCTTTCTTTCATACTCCTTTCATAAGTAATAATTCAGCTTTCTTTTTCTTTTCTAAATCCTCAACATAAAGAATCTGATTCTTTATTAATGCATTCCTTGTCCTCTCACTAAGTGGAAGAGCATCAATAGGCATCGTCTTAATATTTGTTTCATCAACTATAGCAGAAGACGTTTCCACATTTAAATCATCAATATCAACGAATACAGACTTATCTATATACAACTCATCAAAAGCAAACAATTTAGCATAAGAAGCTAATACTTCTCCAGCAAACTGCAACATATCTTTTGGAGATACATCTCCAAACTGAGTCTTAATCTCCATTATCAACGTATCTTTTGTACTTCAATTAAAATCTTCTATAACTTCTTGAACATCATATTTAACGTAATCTACTAATTTGAAATCATTATCTATCAATAATACATTCACATCTTTTCACTCTGATTTCTTATCACGATTTCTAAGGTAATCCAACGAATAATATCCATATCCTTTCTCAATACGCAATTCCATATTTAATTCACTTGCAGCATCAGTAATTTCAAACAAAGGTTCTTCAGGATTTAGTAATGTAACTCATGAAGGTAATTTAAGATCTGCACCTTTATATTCTCATAATCCCTTAAATCTTTGAGAAATCCATTGCATTGATTCAACTTTCTCATCAAACGTGAAACGTAATTTTTTGAAGTTTAACAATATATTAACCACATTTTCCTTTACCCCATCAATCACATAATACTCATGAGGAACTCATTTAATCTTCAATCCTGTTACCGCCCCACCTAAATTGTAAGCAAGTATTATTCTTCTCATCGCATTTCCTAATGTGTGTCCGAATCCTCTTGGAAGATTTCTTAACTCAAATCTTGTAGTACAATCATCTATCTCTGTTGGCCTAATTGAAGGCGCTCCTATGAAGTTTTGGATGTCTAGCATAGAGTATAGAAAAGTAAATAAAATATTTTTGTTTATTCGATAACTGAAACCCTTCTTAAATACCAGATCAATAAACTAAGCTCTGGCATAGAATTCGATAACCTTCAACAAATCTGCTTGCGTCTCAATTTCACCTTTCTGCGGTAAACTTAATACATCAATCGTATAAGCATTTTTATCTACTTTAATCCAAGAAGGAACTTTTACACTATTTTTAG
>CAMJDC010000032.1 GCA_946404285.1 uncultured bacterium
AATAATCCAGCTACTCATATCATAGCTCAATTATCAGTAGAATACAAATTCTTAACTGGATGAACAAAATCTACATGCAATCATTTTTTTTCTGCATATTCAGAATCATTCCATTCATCTACCAATTCTTGCACATATTCAGCTAATCTCTTATTTGCAGAAACTCATCATGCAATAGCGATAGTTTTTGCTCCATACATTTTAGCAGCTCTTATCAAACGTTTTCATAACGTTTCAACCGTAGCTTCCTGAAATTCATAAGCAATATCACAAATATCTTGCTCAGTCAAAGCCATTCATTCCTTTTCGATATGAGAAAGTAATTGCAAGACCTGAGATTTCATTCATGAAAAACTAAACTCAAAAATCTGATTATCTTTTAATGGTAAAAATATCCTTTTAAATTGAAATCTTTCATTTGGTTTTCATTTCAAGGCTTGAGCTGAAATCCACGGTCATCACGGATATGGTCCACCCAACATTTTAGAAACTTTATCAAAAGCCTCTCATGCAGCATCATCTAAAGTATATCAAATCTTCGTCACATAAAATGGTCAGACTTGTTCTGTGTCCAAATTCTTTAATTTTTCCTTCTTTTCATTATTAACTACATACAAATCATTATGACCTCACGATGCAGTTAAAATCACTAAGGGACAATTAATATCTTCAACCTTTCTCTCAAGTAAAATCGAAAAAATATGCCCATGAATATGATTAACTTCGGTAAGTGGCTTATGATAGTATTCAGCTAATAAATGAGCCGCAGTACGACCAACCACTAAAGAACCAGGCAATCCTGGCTTAGTAGTAACCGAAATAAAATCAACATTTTCAATGTTTTTCAGTCAGATTTCTTTTATTAACGCTACGATTTTCTCACTATGCAAACGCGATGCCACCTCAGGCAAAACTCATCAATATGGAATATGCTGCTGAATCTGTGAATACATCACAATTTTCTCCACATTAAAAATTCAATCGTCATTATTAACAATTGCAAGAGACGTATCATCACAACTTGTTTCTATTGCTAAAGTTCTCATTAATTCACATAAAAAAATCAAAAAATCTGACTAAGAATATAATCGTTCAAAGAAAAAACGCAAATGAATTTAAAAAAGTCCCTCAAAATTTGCTTAATTAATTTTTTGGAATATAATCAGTACAAGAATTTAGATACATAAAACCACCACATGGAGAAAAGAAGAAAAAATTTAGAAAAAAACTCCATTCAAAACATAGAAGCTCAAGGAAAGAGCAAAGAAATTTGAAAAAGCACAAAAAACAAAATTAAAGAAGTTTTAGAGTTACCAACAAAAACAAATAACAATCAAGATTTTTATTATCCAGAAATCATAGAAATCAACGATGAAAACATCACTAACGAATCTGACAATGACGTTTATATTATCCCAGAAATCATTTACTACAATATTGATGAATCAGGTTTAAATACAATTAGGAATCTACAAAAGTGATATAACGAAGAAGTATATCTAAAAAAATTTTGAGAACCAAAAAATGTAATTACTTTTTGAGACTGAAAAATTTTATATTTAACGAATTGCCTAATTAGAAACGATAGAAAATACATTATATGATACATCCAAAAATGAAATGAGTTAAAATTAAGACTATTCTACAAATCAAAATCTGAATGAGCACGAAGATCATGTCCATGAGCTAGAGAAGGATGATGATACTCAAAATGAGAAGATATTCCAAATTCATCATACGAAACTACTACAAAAATTTCTCATGAATTAGAATGTAAATTCGATGCATTACCAGAAGAAAATACAAACTCTGATCCAATTAAAGAACCATCAGATTTATGCTGATACGAAATTCTTGAAACAGAAATGGATAACGAAATACATGTAGAAAAATTATTTAGTGAATACCCAAATGCCACATGTGATTCCTTTTACAAAAAATCAGTCCCTGAAATAATAAATATGTACAAACATTTATGAGAAAATTTTGATTTAAAAAATATGCAATATTTAGAATGAAGTTGATATACATACGAACACAATTATTTATGAACTATTGAAGTTGAAATATGAAGAATAATTCACAATTGAAAATATCTCGATTTTTATTTTGCAAAAGCAAAAAACGACCCATTAAACAGAGTACGAATAGAAGAAGTAAGCTACCCAAATGCAAAAATCACATCATTTTGAATCTATGACAGACTAATTAATGCAGCACCATTAACATGAAAGCCTATAGAATACACAGCTCACGTTCCCGATGATATGAAATGAAATGTTAATTTTCCTTGAAGCAAATACATAGATATAAGAGATTTATACCAACAAAATCCCATAATAAAACGATTCAAAAAAGTCTCATCATATAAAATCTACCAAAAATAGGATATATATACCCAAAAACTAAAATTTTTAGCAATAAAATTTCTGATAAAAATTTTAATAAAAACACCCTCAAAAAATTTTTCAAAAAGTAAAAAAAAGAAATATTGAAAATTACAAAACAAACTACGCATATGTCAATATTTTTATACTATACCATAAACAAGAAAGTACGAATAAATTTGAAAAATAAAGCCACATGAAATATAATTATTTTGATTATATATAATTGAATGACTTATACACCTAAAAAAAATGACACCACAAAAAAAAGAATTAATAAAAAAAGTACTAGAAGCTCTAATCCCATATCGAAATATGGCAGAATGATTTTTGATTATACTCCAAAATGAATGAAATGATGAAATAAAAGAAACATTATTTGAAAACATAATAAACGAAATAAAAAATATAAATAATGAAAATGATAGAAATAAAATAAAGAGTACTTTAGAAAAAATAAAAGAACAAGAAAATAAAGAAAAAGAAGAAGAATGAAAATATTTAGATGAATTAATAAATAACATATAAAACATGCCTGAAAGTTTAGAACAAAAAATAGATACGAACAAAAGAAATGGCATGGAAGTCCAAGAAATTATCAATTTTTTAAAAAATGATAAAAATGTACAAGAATTATGAAAAAGATTAGGGAGAACAATGAATCTACTAGAAATGCAAAACAATTCTAAATTTCGCATCGCCGTTGAAAATGCAACACTCCAAAATAAAAAATTTCAAGCAGATATACAAGAAAAAGTAAAAAAAGGTGTATGATGACTAACTAATCTAGATGTATTTATGCTATATTTACAATACATAATCGACCGAAAACACAACCCTTATTGAAATTCACTACTAACATGCGAAAAAGGAGATATATATACAAGATATTGATGACAACAATTATTAGCATATATACGTACAAGATACAATAATCGCAAGTATGAATTCCGAAGGTGACGACCAAAACTTTTACCAATAGCAACAAATACAAAACCTTGAACTAAAAATTGAACATGATGAGAAATATTAGCCAATACAAAAAGAGAAATACTATTACCAAATAATATAGATTTTTCTCTCTTTTGAGAAAATAACACAGATACACAAAAAGAATTCAGTAAATTAGAAACACGGGCAAAAAATAACTATCCAGCAGAATATAACAAAGAAAAAAATGCTTCAAGAAAAAGAAATGCTGCAAAATGAAATAGAATAAATAACTACATACAATATGATCTATACATATTCTCTCTAAAAAAATATCAACAATTAATTGAAGAAAAACATAGAATGATAAAAAATTGAATTTACGTAACTGAAGTAAATTTCGATAGACAAGAAGCATATGCAAAAAAATATTTTGAAGATTTAGAAAAGATAAATAATGAATACCCAGATATACAAGAAATATCAAAAAAAATAAAAAATTATTCAGATGAAGTAACAAAACTTCAAAAAAAACACCTTAAAAAAGAAAAAGAAGAAATAGCACAAAAAAAATATGAAACATATACTGCAGAAGTTGAAAAGAAATGAAATGAATTGTGAATAAAAGAAATAAAAAATTCTTTTACAAAAGAACCAACAAGCGCAGAAGATGCTATGAAATTCTTTGAAAATATGAACAAATTGGAAGAATTTCAAGCAGCACAAGAAGTTATAAAAAAGAAATATGGTAAAACCATAGATAATTATGAAAGCTATATGAATGCAAAATGAAATCTCATAAAAAAATATTGAAAGGATAATCTACAAAAACGAATGAACAGATATAAAGAATATTCAGAGAAAGTAGATAATTGTAAAAATCAAAATAGATGATTTGATATTAAAAAATACGAAAATTATATAAAGGGAATAACAGAATCTGATATATGAAGACATCTAGAAAATGCTCAAATCTTATATAAATGCATACACATTGAAAATAACAGCTGTCCAAAGAACTTCCCTATAAATTGAATAAAAGAAGATTTAGATAACGTAAGAAAGAAACAAGAAGAAACAAACAGACGATGGGAAAATTTAAAAAAGAAGAGTCGAGTTCTGTACCAAATATGTAACATATGATCACGCTGAATAAACGCATTAGTATCAAGTACACGATGAACAGGAGCTAAGTTGTGAGCACTAATTACTAGTTTATGGCACGATGACGACGAAATGGTTGCAGTCTGGGAAAGAACATGAAACGGTTTCTGGAATCCTCATTTTAAAATGTCCGAAAGACAATCAGAATCTGTATACAAGGATGGAAAAATAGTTTTCAACTGGGATAATTGACCATGAATAATAGCAGAATCCATTGTAAACATGTTAACTCTAGTATCTTGATGATGAGCAATAACAAAATGATTAGCAAAATGAGCCACAAAAGTTTGAGTTTGATTGTGAGAAAAAGTAGCAAGTGGAATATGATTAGTCAGCTCTGGGTTTATACAAGAAGTATGAAAAACATACGAAGAATGATTTAAAGCATGAATGACATGAAATCAAGCATTACTTTATAGTACAGTAGGAGCATTATTACAATGATCATTGGAATTAATCAGCCCAAACGAATTCATAAACTGAGCATGAAAAAACTTAGCAAAAGCATACATAAAAGAACTTTTAAAAACCAAATCAAAACAAAGCTTAAAAGCTATTTGAAAATTATTTTTAAAGAATGTTTGATCCGAAATTTTTGAAGAAAACATACAAGAAGCAATCCAATTAGCAGCGGGAAATTTAGTAAATATGCGAGCAAATGACAAATATAACTTAACATGAGATAATAAATTAGACGCAGACTGGAATCCAAAAAATTTTGCTGCAACCGCACTAATTACCACATTAACGACATGAATAGTAACATGATGATGATTTGCAATGCAAACTCCATGAATGTGAAATAACCAAAATAGAACAGAATTGATAGAACAAATAAAAAATAATAAATGACTATACACAGAAATAATGAATTTTTTAAATAAAACTATATCTTGAGAATATAGTATACCAAACGTAAATATACAGCAATTACAAAATTTAAAAACAGAATTAAGTGGGGTTGCAAATACATGAATTTCAAATAATAAAAAAATATGAAATACAAATAGTGAAAACTTAAATTGAGAAACAAATAACACACAAAATACACTAGAAGAAAATCATCAAATAATTAACGAAAAAATGTGATCCAAGTTACACGAAATATGGAGAAGTTGAAGAAAAAGAGAAGATTGAACATATAATCCAAAAATAGAAACAACAACTGATGAAAAACGAATAGAAAAGCACTGAACAAATCAAGTAGATTTAGCAAACAATAAATTTGAAGACTTACCTTCAGATCGACAACATGAAAATTTAGCAGCAGCAAAAGTTGCTGTAGATTTAGTATACAGCAATGTCGTCTCTTGAGAAGAAATCACACCTGAAATGATTGAAAAAATGGCAGAAATCGTACACAATAAACGATTAGAAAGAAATTGAGTAGAATGATCAACTGAAGATCAAAGAGTTCCATATGAACAATTAACTGAAGAAGAAAAAGCAAAAGATAGAAATCATGTATTAATAGCCATAGAAACAGTAAAAAATAGTAATGAAATAGGAACTTCTAATGAAACAGGAACTTCAAATGAAACAGAGACCTCTAATAGAAAAAAACTTACAGAGCAACAAATTTGAATCAGTGGAAAAGAAATTAGTATCAATGATAATTCGATAAAACTAACAGACGAACAAATAAAAACTCTAAATATACTAAAAGAAAAATGAATAGATGTTGAAAGTATTCTAAATCAAGATAACCAAGTAAACTACATAGAATATTGAATTAAAGAAGATGAATGGTTAATATCTTTAAAATACAAAAGTTGAAAAATTATTGAAAAAATACAACAATATATACAATTGGCTATAGCTGAAAAGAAAAGCCTATGAGAAGCAGAGCTCATAAATATAATAAGAGCTCCACTTATAACATTACCTAAATCTCAGAGAGTATACCTTTTAAACATTATTAATAACATAGTAGAAAAATTTAATACAACACGTAAATATTTAAATTTTGAAAATTGACCATATAAATCACCTAAAGAACTACTTTGTGCAATGAGATGAATTACAGACCCAAATATTATCTCACAAATTACTGATGACATAACAGTTAGACCACAATGATTATGATTAGTATTCTTCGTGTGAGAACGTACATCTTATAATCGAATTCGTAATAAGAATTCGCCTAAGGAGATATGAAGCTGAGGATTTAATACTCAAGAATCAGCCATAAAAGAACTTGAATGAACATTACAAGTAATAAATTGAAAAGCCTCGAAAAATACAATAAATAGAGTAATGCATGAATGACAACATAACTGGAATAAATATTTTATGCCAGAAGAAATAGCAATGAAAAACCAAAGTATTTTATATACAAAAGAAGAAATTTTGGCATATTTAAGAGATTGAACAAATATAAGTGAAATACACAAAAAATTAACAGAACCTGATGAAAATGGAAAATTAATATATCAATATGGACTTAAATGAAAAGAACGAGAAATTCACAAAAAATCAGTAAAACAATTATTATGATATGCTGAAGATTTAATAAACTTAGCAAATAATCCGAAAACATGATTAAACAAAGCTAATGTAATTAGTATGCTAAGTAATGCACATGTAAACGAACGAGAAGCTGTACATAATATGCTAACTACAACTTTAACAGCACATATAGATAGAAGTATTACTAAAACTAAAATTCAAGAATTGAGAGAAAACTATATTAGCAAAATAAAAGAGCTTGCCTGAAATAATAAACTTATCGCTAACTTAATAGATTTCTGGAACTCAATATTCACAAAATACAACATTAAATTGGAAGAATTCTGGCGAACATGAAATGCTAAAGTAGAAACAATGATAAATAATATTAAAAATTGTAACACAATAGAAGAATTAAAACACGTACTAAGAGATCCAAAATATAGCTACATACCAATATGACCATGACATAAATGATGAATAGAAATTGCAACTATGATAGATGAAGTTATTGCATGAAGATTAAATATTTCATCTATCCCTAATATAATCAGATTGCAAATGATAGAAATTAACAAAAAAACAATTAACACCAGGAATTCAATGATAAATGATATTAAAAATTGTAACACAATAGAAGAATTAAAACACGTACTAAGAGATCCAAAATATAACACAATAAAAATGTGAAAAAATCGTAAATGATGAATAGAAATTGCAACAATGATAGATGAAGTTATTGCATGAAGGGAACTAATTACAAACATTCCAGAAATACTAAGACCATATATTGAAAGTTTTATTAATAATACAGAAAATAATAATACAACTGATAATGAAATAGAAGAAATCGAAAATAAAGAAAACAACAATGAAATCCAAATGACAGAAATAACAGAAGATGAAGAAAACAACAATGAAATCCAAATGACAGAAATAACAGAAGATGAAGAAAACAACAATGAAATCCAGATGACAGAAATAACAGAAGATGAACGAGAGATAATGGATGAAGAAGAAATAAGAAGAATCGCAAATATTTTTAGCGAGTTCATACCTAGTCTTAATGTTGACGAATATGTAGATAGAATGGTAACAATACCAATGGCTTGAAAAAATGAACAATATATACGTACTGTATTATCATGTATCAGAGATAACATAAATAACAATTGAACTACAGATGAGCTAAATTTTTACATAAATAACGCTATTATCATAGAAAATATAACAAATAATTCAAGTATCACAATTGAAAATATCGAAAATGTTCTACAAGACAAAAGAATAAACATAAATGACATAGAATATGCTGTAAGACAAAACAATAACATTTCAATAGAAGGACTAATACAAGAAATCAAAAAATTTAATATATTACTAAATATAGAATCAGAAGAAGATTTACAAATGTATTTAGCAAGAGAAAAAATATGAAGTGACATAACAACTTGAAATCTCGACGAATACATTTCTACAAACTGATTAACAGAACATGCCGAAGAAATAAAGAATCGATACTACGGCAATTTCAATCCAGAAACTCAAAAATTTACTATGGCAAGGGATATAGGAGACTCTGAATACGATATGAAATTAATACAAAACATAATAAACCAACAAAACATAAAACCAAGATGACTGGAAACACACTCACTTTACGATTTATTGACACAATTACACGACGAATCACATGAACGTTTCATACTTTACTCAAAGTACTTACAATGAGAAGATATCACCTCACTAGCATGAGAATATTCAATAGGAAGTGAATGATGATACAACAAAGATATCACATTATTTCGACATACTAGAATATGAACTAACTATCAACGAACACCAGGCCAAACAAGATATAGAATAATATGAGAATTTAATCCATGAGAAATCATAAGAAGCTGAGACATGGAACAAATTGCAAGTCACACTGCAAATCGAGGCGAATCAGAGCGAATAACACTATGAGAAGTTTCAAATAACAATGTAACACAAATAATTGATTTAGAAACATGAAAAGTAGTTTATGACAGAAATTCCGGATATGTAGACCCATCATTAAATAATTGAATAGAATCAGAAGGTAAAAGAGATTACTTCAATTGAAAACTACATCAATTTGAAGTTACAGAATCACAAGCTCGCTGAAATAGTGAGATGATGGATAACCTACTAAATGAAGTCAATAAGGAATGAATCACAGAAACTGAAATTACCGAAAAACTCGGAGAACTTAGAAAAGAAATCTCAGAACAATACAAACAAACGACATGAGAAGAACTTAATCTCACAGATGAACAGCTTCTCTCAATTCTGGATGCTCATGAACAAGACTGAAAATTATGAGAACTTACACTATGACAATTAAAGCAAAAAGTAAAAATTTTGGACGAAACAATAACAGATCCAAAAGTTAGAAGATTTTTACTTGAAGCTGGATTTTGTGGAAGACCAGAAGAAATACATGAAACTATAAAGATTTGAAATCAAAATTGTGAAATATCATACAGATGAAATTATGGAGAAATGAAAATAAGAAACTCAGATGGGACAATTACAAATATAGATTTTGGAATAAATGGTGGAGAATCAAAATACTTAGCAATTTACATAGATGAATGAAAAGTTGAAGATTACAAAATCATAGAACAATTATGTCAATTAAGTTCAGAAATGTGAGCTTGATGAAAAATAGGATTTGCACGTGAACAAATATCTAAAATAAATGATACCCTATGAAAAGAAATAATTGAAAAATTAATAAATACTGAAAACTTTGATTACGAATCATTGCGAAATATTTGATATAATTCAATTAGTATAAAAGGTTACGAAGCGATATTATCTTTAAAAATAAATTTACCAAAAGAATTCTTCACATGAAATTTATTAACAAATTTAATCAAGAAAAACCTATTTTTTGAAGCAAGAGCAAAAACAAACTACTTATGAAACAAACAATGTAAAATATATTTTCAAGAAATGATTCGAGAATATCTTGAATGAATTGATATAACTTCTTGTGAACCTGAATTATTATCAGATTTGATAATTGATTATCACTTTAATAAAATAAGTTATAATGTGTTTTTAGATATTAAAGAGTTATTACGGTTTCAAATAGAAAAATGAAATTTTTTATCAAAAGAAAAACTAAAAATATATAGAGATATTCTAAATATCGATAAATTATCAAATGAAGAAAAAATAGAACTACATAAATCATTAATATGAAAAAATGTAGCAGAAATGTTTGAGAATGATATACAACAAGCAAGGGAAATATCAAAGAGAGAAATTGCTGATAGTGTACTAAATCATCAGTCGATTGAACAGTATAAAGATGAAGATTTAACAAAAAGATATTGAATCAATGTATATAATTTTGATTGACAACCATTTTATGCTCTTGCGAAAGTATGAAAAATTGACAGGAAAAATCCTGAACATGCTGTAACAAGAAGTTTCTCTCTAATATGAACTGAATGTATATGAGTTCGGGGAGATCCTTGAAATGATACATTTTTATATGAATGACTTACACCTCAACAAATTATACATATATCTAACGACGATAGCTTATCAGGATCATGAATACATGATGAATATTGACAAAAAACAGACTGAGTCTTTAGATTATGAAGTCCATCAGAATTATTATCTAATACACGTTCATATAATGAACTATTAATTTTAGAAAAAGGAACTTGAAATACTGTCGAGAACAATCAATTAAATGACATAAAACCAATAGCAATATATTGCTATGAAATTACAGAAGATATAGTCAAAACAGCAAAAGAATACGGAGTATGAATTGCATTAATTAACAAAAATAAATATGGAGAAAAAAATACTCCAAATAAATGACATGATAGTATATTTGAACGATATATGTATCCATGAAACTTTAATAAATCTAAAGATTACTACTACACAAAAGAAGGTAGAAGAAGTGAATTATGTAAATTTGAAGATATGGACAAAATTGATAACATGATTGAAAGATAAAATAATAATTCTTAAAAAAATCTCTTGAAAAAAATACCCATTCTAGTATCAATAGATTAACGCTCTTGAATGAGTGTTTTTATTTTATTACACCTTTAGATATATGTCAGGATCTAAAAAGTACGTTTACCTTTTCAGCGAAGGAAACGCAGACATGAGAGAGCTTTTAGGAGGTAAAGGTGCCAATCTTGCAGAAATGACAAACATCGGTTTGCCTGTTCCACAAGGTTTCACTATCACTACCGAAGCTTGTACTCAATACTACGAAGATGGTAGAGAAATCAATGACCAAATTAAAGCTGAAGTTAGTCAGTACATTTCAAAACTTGAAGAAATTACTGGTAAAAGATTCGGAGACAAAGAAAATCCACTTTTAGTATCAGTCCGCAGCGGTGCTAGAGCATCTATGCCTTGAATGATGGATACTATCTTAAATCTTTGACTCAATGAAGACGTTGTTAATGTACTAGCAACTAAATCGGGAAATGAACGCTGGGCTTGGGATTGTTACAGAAGATTCATCCAAATGTACTCAGATGTAGTTATGGAAGTTTGAAAAAAATATTTCGAACAACTCATCGATAAAATGAAAGAAGAAAAATGAGTTAAACTCGATGTTGAATTAACTGCTGATGACCTAAAAGAATTAGCAAGACAATTCAAAGCTGAATACAAAGAAAAAATCTGATTAGAATTCCCTTCAGACCCTATAGAACAACTTTGGGGAGCTATCAAAGCCGTATTCAGATCTTGGGATAATCCTAGAGCTAACGTTTATAGAAGAGACAATGATATTCCATATTCATGGGGAACTGCTGTAAATGTTCAATCAATGGCATTCGGAAATATGGGAGATGATTGTGGTACTGGAGTTGCTTTCACTAGAGATCCAGCTACATGAGAAAAATGACTTTTCGGAGAATTCCTAACAAATGCTCAATGAGAAGATGTAGTTGCATGAGTACGTACTCCTATGCACATTACAGAAATGGAACAAAAGTTTCCTGAAGCATTCAAACAATTCGTTGAAGTTTGTGCTACATTGGAAAAACATTATAGAGATATGCAAGATATGGAATTTACTGTAGAACACGGTAAATTATATATGCTTCAAACTCGTAATGGAAAAAGAACAGCTCAAGCATCTATCAAAATCGCTTGTGATTTAGTAGATGAAGGAATGAGAACAGAAAAAGAAGCTGTTGCAATGATAGATCCTCGTAATCTAGATACATTACTTCACCCAGGATTCGATCCAAAAGCTCTTAAAGAAGCTGAACCTGTAGGTAGAGCTTTAGGTGCTTCTCCAGGTGCTGCTTGTGGAAAAATCGTTTTCTCTGCTGAAGATGCAGAAGAATGGGCTTCTAGAAAAGAAAAAGTTATCCTAGTTAGACTAGAGACCTCTCCAGAAGATATCGTTGGAATGAAAGCTTCTCAAGGTATATTAACTGGACGTGGAGGTAGAACTTCTCATGCTGCAGTAGTTGCACGTGGAATGGGTAAATGCTGTGTTTCTGGATGTACTGAAATGATTATGGATGAAGAAAATAAAACATTCAAACTATGATGAAAAGAATATCACGAAGGAGATATCATCTCTATCGACGGTACAACTGGAAATATCTATGATGGAGCTATCCCAACAGTTGAAGCTACTGTTTCATGAGATTTCTGAAGAATAATGGCTTGGGCTGATAAATATAGAAAATTAAAAGTTAGAACAAATGCAGATACTCCAACTGATGCTGCTAAAGCTAAAGAACTTGGAGCTGAAGGTATTGGACTTTGTAGAACAGAACACATGTTCTTCGAATCAGATAGAATCTCAGCAATCAGAGAAATGATTTGTTCTGACAGAGTTGAAGAAAGAGAAGCTGCTCTTGCAAAACTTGAACCAATGCAACAAAGTGACTTCGAAAAATTATATGAAGCTATGGATGGATACAATGTAACAATCCGTTTCCTTGATCCTCCTCTACATGAATTCGTACCTACAGAAGAAAAAGATATTGAAGAATTAGCAAAAAATCAATGAAAAACAGTTAGTGAAATTAAAGCTATCATATCATCACTTCACGAATTCAACCCAATGATGGGACACAGAGGATGTCGTCTTGCAGTTA
>CAMJDC010000033.1 GCA_946404285.1 uncultured bacterium
ATGAATCACGAAGATTTTATGCAAAAAGCTGTAGAACTTTCACTAGAAAATATGAGAGCTGGGAAAGGTGGACCATTCTGAGCTGTAGTGGTAAAAGATTGAAAAATCGTATGACAATGAGCCAATCATGTTACTTCAGAAAATGACCCAACTGCTCATGCCGAAGTAGTTGCAATCAGAGATGCTTGTAAAAATTTAGGAAGTTTTCAGCTTGATGACTGTATAATTTATACAAGCTGTGAGCCATGCCCAATGTGTATGTGAGCGATTTACCGGGCTAGACCAAAAGCTGTATATTATGCAAATGATAGAAAAGATGCTGCATGAATCTGATTTGATGATGATTTCATTTATCAGGAATTGGAGAAAAAAATGAATGAAAGAAGTCTACCAATTCATCGCCTTGAAAGTGAAAATGCTCTAAAAGTATTCAAAGAATGGAAAGAAAAAAATGATAAAATTGAATATTAAAAATTCTTGCCACAAAATCAAAAATCAATTCGTTAATAATATTAGATTAAACTTTTAATTTATAATCTAATTATCATGAAAAAACTAATCCCTACTTTAATCATCTGCCTAACAATTCTAGGTTGTTTCCTGGCTAGCAAAAACACGGACAAAACTGAACATTCTATTTCAGTTCAATGAGATGGAGAAGTTTATGTTACTCCTGACACTTTAATTTTAAACTTTCGCGTAGAAGAAACAGCACCAACCACGAAAGAAGCCCAAAAAAATGCTAATGAAAAAATAGACAAAGTGAAAGAAATTATCAAACAATACAACGTAGAAAATACTGATATCAAAACTACTAATGCAAACGTTTACGAACAATATGATTGGAGAGATACAGGTAGAGTTTCTTTATGATATACAGCTAGTCATACTTTAGAAGTTAAAATCAGAAAAGCAAATATCGAAAATGAATGAATCGCTTCCAAAATCATTGCTCAAGTTTCTGAAATTGGTGGAGTGCTATTAAATAATATCAGCTATGATATTTATGATAAAGCTCCATTCTACAAAGAAGCCAGAAAACTTGCCATGGAAAAAGCTCATCAAAAAGCATCTGATTTAGCCGAATATGGAGATGTTAAACTTTGAGATCCAATCACTATTATTGAGAATAGGAGTTATGATTACGCTGTAAGTACTTCAAATGTTGCAATGGCAAAAATGGCTTTTGATGACGACATGGAAGTTGAAGAGGCATGAATGTGATGAGATATTGAATTATGAGAGATGAAACTTACACTAGATGTATCTGTTGTATACGAAATAAAATAAAAAAATCTGATTTATAACCCTGTTATTATTACAATTCAATGAAAAATAAACTAATGGAAAGTAAATTAATGAACAATAATTTTATAAAAACTGATTTAATAAAAAAATTAGTTCTTTCTAGTGAATGAAAATTCCACCAAAAATATCAAAGTCGATTGACTAAATATAGAGTAAAAAAAGAACTCGTAACTTTAGTAGAAATCTGCATGATAGGATTTGCTGCATTATTTTGTTTTGCTACATTTTTGATTTATGTAAATAAATCCTCCACTCAATGATATTTTCTCAGGCAAGCAAGGTCTGATTATAATGATACTGTGTTTAAATACGAAATTATCAAAACAGACGTCCTAGATTTAAAGAAAATCAACCGAGATAAATTAAAAGAAAACAACAGTAGAACTTCCATGTGAGTAAATGTAGAAACCGTAAATATTGATTAAATAAAAAGTCCCCCATTGGGGGATTTTTTTAAAGTTATTTCTGTCAATGAAATAAATTTTTATTCTTCACTTTCCTCCATATCACTACTAGCCAATTCTTGAAGCATTTTCTTTTCTTCCAGTTCTGCATTTTCTATTGCTTCCCTCCTATCACGCAAAAATCTCACTAAATAGTAAAGAACTGCTAATTCTGCTCACACATATAGGAATATCACAGAGAATAAGAATTGTCATGGAAGTCCAACACTACATAATAATATAATATTACATATGGATGCTATAACCGTCACCACAGTCCAATATGTATAGTCTTTTTCTCAGAATAAAGTCAAATTTACACGATCCACAAAGAATAATGCAAACTGACATAAGAATCACCAAACGATTAAGAATGGTAAAATTGTTTCAATACTTGATCCACTTATTAATAATATAGAATACAAAACAAAGTTTGCAATCAATGCTAACGCAAATCTAGATATATCGCTAGCATATCAGATTTTCTTGAGTATAAATACATTCAACAAAAATAATGCTATTCACGCCCGGTACCAAATTCATAATACCACTGCTGATGAAGTAAATATTCACCAAAAGAAAAATAAAAGGAGAAAAATCAGAAGTCAAAGATTGAGAAACTCCAACACACGATGAAATCGCTTTGGACTATTTTCTATCCATTCATAAAGAGAAATTTTCCACTGTGGAATATTAAATTTTTTGAATATTCTCTCTCATGCTAATATTCTACGGACTGAAATTTTTGCTGTTTGTTTTGGAGGCATTTCCCAATGCTGCACAACATATATTCCTCCATAAATCAAAGCTAAACATACGAATCATGCAAACATTATTCGTTCAGCAGGATAGAATCTTCTAATTAACGATGATCATAATGCTACTATTCATAAAAGAACTATTTCATAAATTCGTTTTTCATCGGTTGGACAATAAATTCATATAATGAATTGCAAAAAAGAATAGATCCCAAGCATTAGACAAGATAACAAAGAAAATGCTTGAAAAAATGATAAGAATCATTCAGAAAATAGGCAAGTTCACAAAATAATAATTATTATCAACCATGCTCAAATTTCAAATAATATTTTTCCATCTTCATATTTAAACAAATGCGAACCAAACCACAAAATTATGTTAAGTATGAGCAAATCCAAATAAACAGATATCTCCTTTATTCAAATAAAGAATAATATTCATGAAAGTCATATCATCGTAAGCAACCATATCAATAACAAACTCCATTTTTCCAACAGCATATCAAAGGCCACTCCGTGAAATATATTTTTAATTCAATGAGATAACATAAAAATCAATACTGCAATTGGCAGAAGTGCTAAATACCACAATCCTATCATATAGAAAAATGTGGAAAACAATGAGAACATAAAGAATATTATGAAAAAAACCATAATTCCTTCGAAACTAAAACTGTCTAATTCACTATATTATAATCTATAAAAAAATCAAATGAATCTAAATTTTCACTTAAAAATTTGCTTCAACTGTTTTTGAAATATTATACAATTCTTTTAACAAATCTGGCTTTAATATATCATAATACTTTGCAATTTTATACTTATTTTCGGAAAGATATTCAGCTTTTTTCTGCATTGATTTAGTAGATCATATTGAAGATGCATATGCTGAATGTGCTTTTGCATAAACTTCATTCTTGGCTATACAAGCACGCAATTCTGCAATTTCCTCCGATATAGCCTCAGCCTTCTCATAATCATAACTATTTATAGCCGCAGCAAAATCCTTATTCTTCTGTTTTATTGGAGCTTCACACTCTTTAGCAGCTTTTTTGTATTTTTCAACTTCTCATTCTTCATAATTATACATCTGTGAACTATTTGAAGTAGCATTAGAAAGATATGAAATATATTGATCTAAAATCTGAAGTCTATCTTCTTCTGTATCTGCCTTATCTAATTCACCAATCAAATCATATTTATACCAATATTTATTTTCTTGATACGCAGTCAAGGCATTTCCTCATTCTCATGATTCTGAATAACTTGGAACATTTGAACGCTGTCACAATCAGATTTCTATCTGTGTACCTAACAAACTCCATACAAATAGATTTTTTGCTTCAGAAAAATTAAATAAAAATCAGATTATAAATAATAATATTCACAACAATTTTATATTTTTCATATAAAAAAATCTATACTATACATATAAATTACAATATGTATATATAAAATGTTTAACAATTCAAGATTTTCCACAAAAAAAAGGTGCAAGATAAACTTACACCTAATTTAAGATTACTTTACCCAAAGTTTTCCACTTCATGTAAAAAGTTCTTAGCAGCAGTCGTTGGAATCTTTTCATAGGCAGACTTTCCTGTCCGCTCTCTAAAGTACCTATACAAAACATCTAAAGGTACATTCCAAAAACTTTCCGAAACCATACGTACACCTTTCTCCTTCAAAGAGTAATGCAACGACGTATTCTTGCCTGATGGTGTGAAAATAAAACGGTCAAAGAATTCCTCTTGATCCGTCAATATTAATTGAAGCTCGTATTCTTCCAAAGAATGAACAACATCCTTTAAATATTCGATGCTATTCTCACGCCACCGTTGAATGCTTCCGTCATTTTTGTAGACACCTTTTTTTATAAGTAAATCTACTAACGAACAAAAAGCCTCATGTCTCTTCTCGATGCTCACCTCTTCTTCGAAAGGCAAGCCAAAGATTAGCTCCCTCAATCTAGGGAACTTTTCATAATCAATTTCCCTCATGTACTTTTATTTTTATATTCTGCCAAAATCAGCATCAATATCTAAATTATACATTTTTTATCTTAAGTCAAGATTTATATTTCAACAGCTTGAATTTTTCAATCTAAATCTAGATATTCAAGTTTCCAAGCCGTAAGTTGCATTAGGATATTTTCATTTTCTTTCCCATATAAATAATCTCACTGGATTGGCAACCCATGATTGGATAGGTGATACCTAATCTGATGTGTTCTTCATGTAAGTATTTGCAACTGCATTTTAACTAATCAATTACCTATTTCTTCAAAATCCAAAACTTTAGTTATTCACATTTTTGGTGTACAACTCGGAACTTTTGCAACCACAGTCTCTTGTATATAATATGGTAATCAGCTTTTTCTCATTCCTTTTAAAAATTCTGCTCATTTTGAAGTAATTTCACATGTTGTACGATAGTATTTTTGCAATGGAGTAGATTCCTTTTCTTCCAAACTAGAAGATTCTGACTTATCCTGAAAAAGAGATTTAAAATGCTGAAGTCATTTCTCCGTCTTAGCTACAATCATTAAACCATCTGTATCTTTATCTAATCTATGAACTAATCATGCCCTAATAAAATTTCCATAACTTGGTAAATCTTTATAATGCTGATAAAGAAAAGCAACTACTGACGGCTTTTTTGCATCTCGAATACTATTTGGATGCGAAAGTACTCATTTAGGTTTATTCAAAATTATATAATCTTCCTCCTCACGAACGATTGGAATATCTATTTTTTCAGCCTCATCCAAAATAATAGGAGACAAATAACGTTCCAATTCATCAATCTGAACTTTGTCTGATAATTTAAGCTTATATGATTTTTTTACAATTTTCCCATTTACTTGGATTCCACCTCTTTCAATAATATGATGAAAAAAATTTCTAGAATACGAAAACTGTGAACTTAATCGTGAATCAATTCTCTCTCATCATTTTCACTCATAAATTATTTCCTGCATAATAACAATAATTATAAATCTGATTTTAATCTATTTTTTCCTCAAAATTATACAAGTCAAAAAACTTAAAATAAAAAAGTCCCCAAAAATTTGCATTTCATTTTTTTTTATTTATAATTATCTTAGGTTTATTTATTTAAACATAAAATTATGACACAAACACAAGACGAACAAAATGTATGAACTCCTGTAACTCCAGCACAAGACGCAAGTGCGGCAGCTCAAACTCAGGATTCAAATGCTACAGTTGATACACAAAACACAACTGTTGAAAATCCAGTTAGTTCTACTCCTGATTTAAGTGCAGTAGATTTTTCATGACCTTCTACTGAAAGTAATGAATGAACTACAGCTTCTGAGACTAATAGCGAGAACAAATTGCAAGAACAAGGATTTCAAACTGAATGATTAGAACAATCTAATCCTAATGAAGCTACTCCTGAATCAAAGACTGATTCTTGAGATCAATCACTACTAACTACTGGTAAAGAAACAATAACAAATACACTAGGTACTGGTGTAGAAAAAGTTAAATGAGTTTGACAAGCTGGTGTAGAGTGAATAAAGTCAGCTGCATCACAAGGAGTTGACTCAGTTAAAGAAACTTTCGAACAATGAAAAGATACTTTAAAAGATACCTGACAAAATACCATAGAATGAATTAAATGAGTTTGACAAGACCTTAAAGAAGGAATCTGAAATACTTTTTCAGAAGCAACATCAGGTAAATGAATTTTAGAAGGAGGTAAAGCTGCTGTTCAATGAACTGTATCAACAACTGCAAATGTTGTATGAACAGCTACTACAAACGTCATGAACACATGAACATCTGTTGTAAACTGAACTGTTTCAGCAGCATGAAATGTTGCAACATGAGCATGAAATGTTGTTAAAGATTCTGTTAACAATATAGCATGAGCTGTTTTACCATGACAGGCAGCACAATGAGTAGCTAATTTCCAAGATAAAGTTTCACAATGAGCTCAAAACTTATGAGCAAAAACTAAAGAAACACTTCAAGAAACATGAGAAAAAGCTAAATGATTCTTCTCAAGTATGTGGGATAAGTTTAAATCATGATTCTCTAGTAAAGAAGCTAAAGAAGTTATGGATCAAGCAAATGCTCCAATGGAAAACGCACAGCAAGCAGCTACTCCACAAGTTCAACAACCTGCCACTCCTGTAGTACAGCAACCAGTTACTCCTCAAGTACAACAACCAGTTGCTCCTCAAGTACAACAACCAGTTGCTCCTCAAATACAACAACCAGTTGTTCCAGAAGTTCAGCAACCTGCCACTCCTGTAGCACAGCAACCTATTGCCCCAGAAGTTCAACCTTGAGATATTCAACAACCAACTAACGTAGCTTAATCAACCAAAATAGATTTTATAAAACTCCTCAAATGAGGAGTTTTTTTTAAACAAAATTTGAAAATTCAAACAAAATTAATATATTTTCAATCGAAAAAAAGGAAGATTGGCCGAGTGGTTGATGGCGCACGTCTCGAACACGTGTTCTCGTTCAAACGGGACTAGGGTTCGAATCCCTAATCTTCCGTTTTTTGTTCTAAATCAGAATTATCATTTTCTTCATCAAGATAGTCATTATTATCGTTATCACACTCTTTTTTTAACTCAGCATCAAATTCGTATTGCTTATTTATATAATGAGGTAATGTGTGCTCCAACGTTTTTTTTGGTTCATCCAATAATTTTTGATAAGTAGCATGCAAATCTTCAACCAATTCTGGCTCTATACAAGATTTTTCTTCAGATAAAGTAATCAATACCTGATAATAAGATTCAAGATCATATTTCTCTTTCAATAAATCACCATTTTCTCCAAAAATGTTCTGAAAAAATATTTCAGTTTGCTGGTAAATCACCTTATATCACGAAAAAAAACTAATCTTCTCTGCAGGATGAGATTGAATATATCAATAACACATAAACAAAAGAACTCATCATATAACCAATTCAATCAAATTATAAATCAGCTTTTTTTTCATAGCCTTTCTTTCTGAAATATATTTTTCAGTCATCATATATTAATACATTTTTTAGAAAAAATAAAAAATTATTGTCGATTAAAATTACAACTTTGAATTAATAATATCATTTACTACTGCACCATCCAATTCACTTTTATGATTTGCCATCAATTCTTTCATAAGTAATCACCTCTGAGTTTTTAAATCAGTAATTCATAGCTTAGCCACTGTTTCATTTATCAAAACTTCAGTTTGCTCTCTAGACAACATCGCAGGTAAATATGATTGCAAAATCTCCTTTTTCTGCGTTTCTACAGCAATTTCGTCAGATTTATTTGCTTTTTCTAAGAACAATAATGTCTCATTTAATGATTTAATTTCTTTCTTAATAACTGCAATTACATCATCATCAGTAGGATCTGCACGCAATTCAATTTTTTTATTCTTGATTTGAGCTAACAAATAGTTTAATGCTAATTTTTTCACTTCTTCGTGATTTTTCATAGCTTGCTTATAATCCTCTGTAATTTTTTCTAATAATGTCATTTTTCTGCTATACTAAAAAATAAACCACCTTCAACTTATAGTTTTTAAACTCAAAAACAAGAGAAATCTGAATAAAATAAATCCAACTTTTTCAAAAAAAACCAAAATTCACTAAATCCTTTTTAATGATATCCCTTATTACTAACATTATTTTTTACTAATCTTATTTTTACTTGATTTTTTACTTCATTCCTCTTTTTATATAAATTATACCATCAAATAGGCTCAGTATACGCATCTGTTGTAATAATATTGGATACTGTCATAGGATGCTTACCATTTTGAATTATCAAATCCAAATTCCTTTTTACATTATTTTTATCTTGATCCTTAAAATGCCAAAGAAATATATCACCATTATTCACAACCCCATCCTTTGGATTATAAGTATGCAACCAGCCAATAGGTATATACCCATACTTTTTCAAAATATCTAAATAAGCTTTCACTTTAATTCAATACATTCATGGGAAACGAAAAAATGGATAATTCTTCTTCATTTTTATAAGGTAATCTTCTCACAAGACCTCTTTTACTACTTTTTCCCATCACAAAAGTTCTCTTTCAAAACGCTCTGCTTCATTTCAAGTCTTGAAATATTTATCATGATGCATTGTATGATTACAAATCTCATGTCATTGCTCAGCCGCTCTTTTCCAAAGTTTAGGATGCAACTTTAAGCAAGTTCAAATTACAAAAAATGTCGCCTTCACATCATACTCTTCAAACAAATCCAACATATACTTTATACTTTCTACTCAATATCAATCATCAATTGTAATTGCAACATTAGGTTGAGTCGGATCTCAAAGAATAATAGGCTCTTTTATTTGAGGAATCAATTCTTGAATACGTTGTTGACGACGTTCTTGCTCTGGATCATTCCCCTCTCCATTATTATTCAAATCTAATGTTTTTGAAATTTCATACTGAAATCTTATTGGATTTTTCCCTAAGGAATCAGAATTCCCAGTTTTTCACTTTTCATTCCAGCAACCAAAATCAATCGCTTTAGAAATTTCATATTCATAAAATCTCTTTTGATGAGAAGTTTTTACCTCCTCCACCTTTTCTTTGGAAAAAGCTCATTGAGCAGGAGCTTTAGCATCCACACAACTCAGCATAGTAGCAAGAGTTAATGCTCATAATGCCATTTTCATTCAATAAATTGATTATTAAATAAATATACTTATATTATATACATAATTATACACAAAGTCAATATCAAATATGTTACTTAACACATTTTACGAAAAGAAAGTAATTATATACATAATTTTTCAGATTTATCACACTATAACTAATTTAATTGCTTGACTTTTATATAAATAAACATAAAGTATCAGTTGTGTACATTTTATCTACAACCAAGACAACAATATGAAAGAACGTCATTTAAATAAAATTGAAAATACGAAAAATAATTCAAGAGAATCTCAAACTATAAACTGAATTCATGATATTTTGTGAATCAACCAAATAACACAAATATACGACTGATGACCAAACTACTTAGTTCCAAATGGGCTCATCTATAATAGAATATCTAGCCAAGTTTTTGAATATCTAAAAAATAAGTGAATTAAATTTTATTTAGATACAGAAAAAAAATCCGAATTAGGATACAGCGATAAACACAATAAATATATTTTTTTATGACTTAGGACACCACGTAATTACACAAAGGACATGTGAATCGCAGATAGTGTCGATGAAAATACAAAAACACAACTTGTATTTTTACATGAAATGTGTCATCACATAGCTTGGGAGCTAGGAGATAATTGCGAAAGTTTTAGAAAAATATTTCATATTTGTAAAAGTCTTCGCGAAAAACGCCCAAATGATGGTATTTCTGGTCTTGGAGATATGAGTTTTTACCAGACAAAATGAACCAATACACAAGCAACTGAAGATTGTACAGAATTACTAAGAATCTACTTTATGTGTCGACATGATAAAACTATGTGTTACAAATACATAAAAAAGAGGCTACATCTCAATGATGATACAGCATGTATAACAATCTTCACCTTATTAACTGAAAGTGTTACGCAACTTCTTCCTTGACTATAAAAATATATTAAAGTAGAGCAAAAAAAACCAGTCATGAAAAGTAATAAATTTTATTAAAAAAGACTGCCATACTCGAGACAGTCTTTTCTATACTAATCTGCACTTCTCATAAGCATTATCATCACATATCATCTTTTTTCCTGCATTTTTGGATCTATATTTGTAATAATTCACTCTGATTGCAACTTATTCAAATGAGTCGAATAATAATTATCAACACCATCATCTATTCAAAATAACATTCTAGACAAAGCCGTTCCAAATTCGGCTCTAGTTACTTCATCATTTGGTCTGAAATTATTTTTTGGCATATTAATTCACATAATTCAGAGCTGATATGCAAGAGTTACTCCGTTATCATAGTCTGTATCCATATCCTCTGATACATCATTAAATTTATTATTTTTAGATTCGTTTGGTTTCATTCAAAGAACATTTATTGCATAGTGAGATAACATTTTAGCCATTGCTATTCTTGTAAGATTTCAATCCATATTCGCCGATTCTATTGTATTTTTTGTAGTAATCTCATTTTTATAAGCAAATTTATAAGCATTATCATATTCTTCATTATATCACACTGTATTACTATCTTTTTCATCTGACATTCAATCTCAATCTGCATCTGCTTTCCATTGCGCTACATATGTAATATCTTTTGTCACTTTATTTGTCTCTTTTGGACTCCATCATACAAATACATATCACTCTCTTTTTGGCTCTCATGAATATCATGGTGTTGCATGTCCATCTGGTACTCATGAATATCTTTGTGTCTGAAAGTATAATTCTTTATTTGATCAATCCGTATACTCTACTGTCCATCACTTTGCATCTGCTATTCAGTCTCAATCTGCATCTGCTTTCCATTGCGCTACATATGTAATATCTTTTGTCACTTTATTTGTCTCTTTTGGACTCCATCATACAAATACATATCACTCTCTTTTTGGCTCTCATGAATATCATGGTGTTGCATGTCCATCTGGTACTCATGAATATCTTTGTGTCTGAAAGTATAATTCTTTATTTGATCAATCCGTATATTCTACCGTCCATCATTTTGCATCTGCTATTCAGTCTCAATCTGCATCTGCTTCCCATTGCGCTACGTATGTAATATCTTTTGTCACTTTATTTGTTTCTTCTGGGCTCCATCATACAAACACATATCATTCTCTTTTTGGCTCTCATGAATATCATGGCGTTGCATGTCCATCTGGTACTGATGAATATCTCTGTGTCGCAAAATACAGTTCTTTATTTGATCAATCTGTATATTCTACCGTCCATCATTTTGCATCTGCTATTCAATCTCAATCTGCATCTGCTTCCCATTGCGCTACGTATGTGATATCTTCTGTCACTTTATTTGTCTCTTCTGGACTCCATCATACAAATACATATCACTCTCTTTTTGGCTCTCATGAATATCATGGTGTTGCATGTCCATCTGGTACTCATGAATAACTCTGTGTTTGAAAGTACAGTTCTTTATTTGATCAATCTGTATATTCTACCGTCCATCACCGACAAGAATTGGAATAACAACAGAAAAATCAAATTAAAAACATAAACATAAAATAAAATTTTTTCATTTCTATATATTTATGAAATAAAACACATTTTAAATAAATATATCTCTTCATCTAGCTCAATCCTGTGGTCAAACAATTCCCCTCTCCTCTAATGTATCCATAATTCTAGCCGCTCTTGCAAATCATATTCATAATTTTCTCTGTATCATGGTAGTAGACGCTTTCCTAGTTTCTGCTATAATCTGAATGGCCTGATTGATTAAATCTTCATCATCTCCGTTTCCACCTCATCATCAGCTAAACGCTCATCCTATTTCAGATTTTGATTCCAATGCATTAATAATATCTTGATTGTAAACATCATCTTCCGTCAGTCCGACCATATATTTACGTTTCAAGTGATCTACTACTGCATCAATTTCTTTGGTATCTACGAATGCTCACTGAATTCTAAGGTCTGTAATCTTCGTATCCATATAAAGCATATCTCATCTTCATACCAATTCTTCTGCTCATTTGTGTCATAAAATTGTCCTAGAATCCACGTCAGACACGACGCTGAATGCTATTCTGGCCGGAATATTTGCCTTAATAAGTCATGTAATTACATTTACGGATGGCCTCTGTGTAGCAAGAATCAAATGGATTCAAACTGCACGAGCTTTGGCTGCGATACGGTTAATACAAGTTTCAGCTTCTTTTCTATTCGCAGCAGATGACATCATCATATCAGCCATTTCATCAATAATGAAGACTATACGATACATTTTTTCATCCGGATACGCTGCATTAAATTCAGATATTTGTTTCAATTTTTTCTGCGATAATAACGAATACCTTCTCTCCATCTCTTGAACTGTCCATTGAAGCAATTTTACTGCCTTTCATGAATCATAAACAATAGGTGCTAACAAATATGGAAGTCAGCTATACATTCATAGTTCTACTTGTTTTGGATCCACCATTAAGAATTTTAATTCTGAAGGTGAATTCTGATACATTAATGAAAGTATAAAGTTATTAATTCCAACTGATTTTCAGCTTCATGTAGCTCATGCTACTAATAAGTGTGGCATCGCATCAAGCTGTGAAATAGCAATTGCTCCATCAATTCATTTTCCAAGTGCAAGAGTTGTTTCAGATTTTTGCATTCATTTCTGAAATTCAGTAGATGCCAATATATCTCACAAACAAACTGTCTTTGGTTTTGGATTTGGGATTTGAATTCCAATACAATCAGTTCATGGAATAGGGGCAACCATTCTGACTGATTTCGTGCGAAGTGATAATTTGATATTATCCATCAAATTCGTGATAGCTGAGATTTTAATTCATTCTGCTAATT
>CAMJDC010000034.1 GCA_946404285.1 uncultured bacterium
TTCAGGAATGAATTCCTTACAAGATTTGGTGAGCTTTCAAGTTCTTTGAGAGAAAAGAAATTAAAGATGTGCTAGCTTATTTGAGATTTTTCTTGAATGATAGAGATAATTTGGCATTAAAGAGAATTATAAATATTCCAAATAGAAAAATCTGAGCTACGACTTGGGAGAAGATTGAAGATTATGCATTAGCTCATGATGAAGCGATTTACGATACGATAAAGAAATTACGAAAAGCTGAAATTTTGCCTGATGAATTGAAACTTACTCCGCAAGCTATGACTGGGATCAAATCGTTCATTATTGCAATGGAGGAACTTAAAGAGGATTTAGCAGTGGAAAATCCTTCAGATTTTATTGAAACTATGGTTAAGAAAATCAATTATAAAGATTACTTAATCAAAGAAGAATGATGAGAGCAGCAAGCGGAAGAAAAATATGAGAACATTGGACAATTGATTAACATGGCGAGTAAATATATCGAAAAATGAGAGCCAACTCTTAGACAGTTTATGGAGGAGGTTTCGCTTTTAAGTGATATTACGGAGAATGAAAAATGAGATATAGATGCTGTAAAATTGATGACGGTTCATTCAAGTAAATGACTGGAATTTCCTTGTGTGTTTATAGTGTGATTGGAAGATGGAATTTTTCCACTTTCAAATGCTACTCTGGATCCAAAATTATTGGAAGAAGAGAGAAGGCTGATGTATGTGGCTGTTACGAGAGCAAAAGATGTTTTGTTTATGTCGTATGCTCATTCTAGAATGACTTGGTGACAGGTAAAAAATAATCCACCAAGCAGATTTTTGGCAGAGTTGCCTCAGAATTTGGTAAAGAGTTATGATTTGTCGTGATGACTAGGAAATGAAGTGACTAGTAATATCTCTGAATGAGATACAGTTAGGCATAAGTTATTTGGAGTTGGTTATGTGATGGAGGTTTGGAATAATATGGCAATAGTGAAATTTCAAAATCCAAAATTCTGACTTAGAAAAGTGGAGTTAAGATTTTTGGAGTTGAGTTAGTTGTGTATTTTTTAGTGTTTTAATGTTAATTAGATGGCTAAATTGTTGTTGAAAGAAAATGAAATTGTTGAACTTGTAACGAATTTTCTTCTGAATAAATCTAATTGAAATTGGCATCCTAATAAAGTAAAATTAAGTCAGTGACATAGACATTGACCTGATATTGAGCTTATTTGATGAAAGATGAACTCAGAGTATTTTATAATTGAATGTAAGTGAAAGTCTTATGCAAAGTCTGCAAAATCAATTAATAAAGAGGGGCGGTTAAATGCATTATGACAAATTATTACAAGAATGACTACAAGTAGAGTTATTAAGTCTTGAATTAAAAAATGAGCTCCAAATCGTGCTTACAAATATTGATTATGATTATATTGGATATGAGCTCAAGTGGCTTTAGATAGGATACCAAAAGAAGTTGCTCAAATATTAAATTTATATATTTTTGCTGTTAATGATAAGTGAAAAGTTATACAATTTACTCCTTCACAATTAGGTAAAAAATATGATGATGAATTTTTTATGTAGTTGCTATAAATCTTGAATATTTTATGTAATTTTTTATATATTGATATTGTCTTCAAATTGTAAGCCGGTATAAATCCCTGTCCAGAACTTATTATTTGAAGATAATCTGCAGATAATGAGCTAGTATTAAGACTAGTCCAGAACTTGTTATCTTGCAGATTTTTATTTTTGATATTTGTAAATTATTTTCATTTCATTATAAATAGTTGTTTACTAGATTTTGAATTATGAAGAAAAAAGTTTTAGTCTGATTATCTGGTTGAGTAGATTCGGCAGTTAGTGCTGCCCTACTTTTGGTGCAATATTTAAATTCTGGTTTAGAAAGGTTTTGTTAAAAATTTTGAAGTTAAATCAGTATACTAAATATTGTGTTTATTTTACGGCTATTATTATAAATCTTGATAAAATACTTATGTTAATGAGAAAAGCGTACACTGAGAATGTACGCTTTAGTAGGTTGTTTTTGCTCTGCCGATTACGTGGAACTTTTTTGTTCCACATTTCTTGCAGATTGCAACCTTTTCGGGCTTGATGCCACAATAAAGTGGTGCACTACCGTCGTCTTCTGCAGGCTGCCAATCGTGTTCACATATTGGATAATGAACCTCTTTGTAACATTTAGGACAGTACTCAAATCGCTCATCCCAATAGTGAAAATCAACATACGGGATTTTTCTCAGGAAATCAGATAGGTTCCGTGCGTACACGATTCCTGTGGAATCAGTGTGTCTCACGTATCGAATTTCATATTCGTGTTGACAAAATAGTTGTTTAATATTCATATTTTTTGTTTAATTATTGTTTTTTTATTTTACATAATTTTTATTAAAAGTCAAGTTAAAAGAATGAATTTGTTGTTGTAGTTTTTATTCGATTATCTGGTTTATTAGACTCGTCAGTGAGTGCTGCCCTACTTTTGAAGATGAATTAATATACTATTTTTTGACTTTTTTTTTGATTTTGGATATAATGTAATATGTTTTTTATGGTGTTTGAATTTTGTAATGTTGAGGAAAATAATGTATTATATTAAAGATTTTGTCTGAAGAAGTATATTTTTTTATAAAAAGAATAAAGAATATAGGAAAACGACTAATATTATATTTTTGCTTTTTATCTTCTTTAATGTTGTACTTTTCTATGCTTATCTTTTCTGATGATGGAGGGATGGATCATTCTTTTTTTGTTTAATTTTTGGTTATATAGTAATTATTCTTTCCTGGGTTTGAGAGTCATTTAGGATATTCCCGCCTGATTTTATTGACCAAGATATGGATAAGTTACCTGATAGGGTATGAAAATATTCTGTATCTATTCAATATACACCTCCTAAATGATTAAATCCTAGTGAAGTTGGTTTATTGTATGATTTAAAATCTAATTCTACAAATTTTGATTGTTTATTTTACAAATGGGAATATGAATGATTTATAAAAATTGAAGATAGAGGTAATTGAAGTGTTTTATTTGATAGAATCGGAGAAATAGGTGATGATGTGCCGAGTTATGAAAAACATTATTGGAATATTGTTTTTTGAGTTGAACATAAAAATAGTGTTAATTGGAAATGGAATATGTTAAAATTAGATCAAAAAGTGGCATCACATTTACATTTTGAATTATTGAATTACTGTATAAAAAAGTGAATTCTTTACAAAAAGCAGGATCCTTTGTTTATTATTTCATTAATTTGAGTTTTTTGAGGTGGATTTGTTTTTTGATATGCATTATGAGTGCTTGTAATAATATTTTCTTTTGTGTATATTTTTGGCGCTTTATGAAAACAGTGAAAAAACTATTTTTGAAAAGAAATTTGAAGGACAGATAAATGAAATGAGTTATTGGCACATATTGTTGGTTATAAATATTGGCTTGAAAAATGTGAGGAAGAACAAGTTAAAAAAATTATGGAAAATGATCCTTGATTTAAGAATAAAGCTTTACCATATCTTGTAGCACTTAGGATGGATTGGAAATTTTTGGATGGAAAATTTAATAAATAATTTGCAGTTTGTAAATTCTTTTTATTTTATTATAAAGTAATCGTTAAAATATATTTTGAATTATGGCAAAAAAGAAAGTTTTGGTTTGATTATCTGGATGAGTAGATTCTGCAGTTAGTGCTGCTCTGCTTCTGCAGCAATATTAAAACTCTGACTTAGAAGGGTGAAATTGAGATTTTTGTAGTTGAGTTAATCTTTATTATATGGAATATTTTTTAATTCGTTAATTCCAAAGGTATATTGGTTGTCAGTACTTATTGCATTCATGGCATTCGTATATTGAATTCTTATTTTGATTTTTTGTACATTCTTCATATTCATTCTCACATTTTTTAATTTCATTATTATAATACTCTTGTTGATTTTTTTTATCTTTAAAATATCAACGTTCCTCTGTATATCGTGAGCAATCTTCAGGACAGTTTGCTTTTTCATCGAGTGATGTGCTTCAATCTGGATATACTTTATACATGTGTCAGCCTCATGCATAAAATTCAAAGTTCTTTTTATAACATTCATCTATAAAGTCTTGGCATGTTTTCTTAAAAAATAGAAAGTAAATCGCTCATGTTCAAATTATTATAAAGACAACAATCAGTGTTATCCATCGCTTTTTTTTCATGTGTATATGAGAAATATAAATTTGGTTAATTTATATTATTAATGTTTCTAATTACAATCTTTAAATGATAAATAATTGTAAATAATATCTATTTTATTATAAGTAATTGTTTAATATTTTTTTGAATTATGAATAAGAAAGTTTTGGTTTGATTATCTGGATGAGTAGATTCAGCGGTTAGTGCTGCCCTACTTTTTAATATTTTAAAATTTTTGATTAAGAAGTTCGGATTTAAGATTTTTGGAATTAACTTAGTATAATTGATTTTTTTATATACTAATTCCATAGATATTTTGGTTGTCAGTACTTATCACATTCGTGACATTCGTATTTATAACCATTCGAATTTTTCACACATTCTTCATATTCATTTTTACATTCTTTAACTTTATTTTCATAATACTTTTTTTGTCTTTTTTTATCTTTAAAATATCAACGTTCTTCTGTATATCGATTGCAATCATTTGGGCAAGCATTCTCGCATTCATCATCTATATTTGTTCTTCAATCATCATGAGTTTCGAAAACCATCATTCACCCTCATACTAAGTAAGATTTCTTTCTTTTACAACATTCATCTATAAAATTCTGGCATTCAGATTCTGTTTTAGATTGTCATTGTTGTTTAATACAAAAAAAATAGGTAGTTCATATTCAGGTTATTATAACTATAGTAATTAGAATTATTAGTCGTTTTTTTTTCATTTATGCTTGAAAATATAAATATGCTTATTTTTATTATTTATTTTTGTAGTTACAATATTTAATTTTATATTTTTTTTTGGTAAGAAAATTTTGTAAATATCGTTTATCTTTATCAGTCTCAAGTATATCAACTATCTAGTATTACTATATATGGTTTTCAATTTCTCATCGCGAATCATAAATTTTGTATGTGTAAATCATGTGTGTATGGTCTGTATTTTATGTATTTTGCTAGTTCTTTGAACCAGCTGTTATATTTTGCTAGTTTTTTATATATCTCAATTTCATTTTTATCTATATTTTTTAATTCATCTTTTATTTTTTTGTTGTATCTATATTTTGATGGTCTATTTTTCTTATCCTCTGGTTTAATATCTAAATTTTCTATTATATATAAATGTGAGATTACATATATAAAATTGAAAAGGTTTATTTTTTCCGGATATATTGATTCAAATTCATCAACTGCTCTTACTTCTCATGATTTTGGATCTATTATTCATTCTTTTAGGTATCATTTAATTTCTTCAGGTATTTCAGGATATTCAATTCTATATTCATAATAATCTCTATCATCATTTTCTAAATTATTTTCCGTTGCATTTCTATAATTATTATGATCTTTGCTTTCAATCATCCATTGGTCTTTTTTTATATATTTGTGATAAAATTTATTTAATTTTGTTTGTTGTAGTTTTTGATATGGTAATCTTGGTTTATCTTGTTTTGTATCTATTGTTCAATAAAAATCCATGTGTAAAATTTTTAAGAAATCTCTTTCAGTTACTGGCATTACCTTTTCACTAATTATTCGCTCAAAATTTTCTCAGTGTCAAAAAATTTTTGGTAAAATTGTAGAATGGTTTAAATCGTTGTAGCATTTATATTCTCATTTGTTTTGTCTTGGACTTCAGTATTTTATTACTAATCAATCATCTAAACTGTATACTCTTCTATCTCTTCACATTCAAATACAATCTAGATATTTTCTTATATAATGACTTGCAAGATTTCAAAATTTATGTTTATATAGTCACAAATTTGGATTATCTGGATCATAGTCGTTAAAACAATCGGAAATTTTGCATAAATAATTAAAATGTCCTAGATTAAAATTTGAGTCGCAAAATATTAATAGTAATTGTTTTTTTATATTAAAATCTATTCTATAAAATTCTATCATTTTTATTATATCATATGAATATCTGTCAAAACTTTTTCCTGTTTTTTTTTCGAATAGTTTAATTGTTTCCAAATAAGGCTTTGTAATTCAGAAGTATGTATATGGCTCTATTTCTATTGCTTTTATTTGAACTATTTTTGACGGATTATTTATAAATTGTATAATGTATGGATTTTTTTGTATTTCTTCTATTTGTTCTTGTTCTGATAGTTTATTTATTCTTTCAATTTCAGTTTCTGATGGATTTATTAAATTAAAAATTTTTATTATTTCTTTTCTTTTTTCATTTGTTGCTTGGTTTTCATCTATATAATTATTTAGTTTTTCATTATTTTCGTTTTCTAATACCATTTTATATTTATATCATATATAAACGTTATAAATTATATATTAAATTTTGAATATTGCAAATTTTTACATTTAAATTTTTTATTTGTTTTGTGAAATTTGAATTTTGTGATTTGTAAATAACAGTTATTTTGTTATAATTAATTGTTTAATATTATTTTGTGTTATGAAGAAGAAAGTTTTAGTATGATTATCTGGATGAGTAGATTCGGCGGTAAGTGCTGCCCTGCTTTTGGAGCAATGATATGAAGTGGTAGGATGATTTATGAAGAATTATGTTTCTGATAAATGAAATTGTACTACGTTTAAAGATGCAGAAGAAGCTATTAAAGTAGCTAAGTTTTTGTGAATTGAATTATTATCTTTTGATTTACAGAAAGAATATCAAGAAAGGATTATTGATTATATTTTTGAGTGATATTCTAAGTGAATTACTCCAAATCCTGATGTTTTGTGTAATAATTTAATAAAGTTTGATGTATTTTTGAATAAGGCTATGGAGCAGTGATTTGATTATATTGCTACTGGTCATTATGCGAGAATACATGAGGAACAAATATCCCCTAGCCCCTCTTTATCAAGAGGGGGACATATTTCCTCCTTGATAATGGAGGGGGACCACGAAGTGGTGGAGGATTTGCAAGTTAGATACCATCTTTTACAATGAGTGGATTCTTGGAAAGATCAGAGTTATTTTCTTTCTGGATTAAATCAATATCAATTAAGTAAAAGCATATTTCCATTGTGAGAAATGACTAAGCAACAGGTAAGAGAAAATGCTAAAGAAATCTGATTGCCAAATGCTGAAAGAAAAGATAGTCAGGGGTTGTGTTTCATATGAAATGTTCCTATTAGAACATTTTTGATGCAGAAATTCCCTAAAAAAGAATGAGATATCTTGGATTTGAGCGGAAGTAAAGTATGAACTCATCAATGAGCATATTTTTATACAATTGGTCAGAAACAGTGATTATGATTGAATTTTAAGGCTTATGTATATCGCATTGATATCGATAATAATATTCTATACGTGACTGACAAGGATGCAGAGGAATTGAAAACTAAAACTTTGATAGCGAAGAATTGGCATTGGATTTGTCCTGATATGGAAAGTGAGATATTAAATTGAAATAAAAATCTTAGTGGAAAAATTAGATATAGGCAAATCCCTGCGGTTGAATGTAATTTAGAAAAAATGGTTAATGGAGATATGAAAGTAACTTTTGAAAAAGAGCAACGGGCTGTTGCTCCTGGTCAAGTCTTTGTAGCTTATGATTGAGATGAATGTATAGGAAATGGAATGATATCTTAAAATAAAAAACTGGCCGTAAGTATTGGTCAGTTTTTTTTGAATATTTTTATGGTGTTGTTGTAGTAGTTGTAGTTGTTGGTGTAGTTCAAGTTCATGTTGTTGGTCTTGGTCATGTTGCCGGTGTAGTTCTTGGTCATGTTGCCGGTGTAGTTCTTGGTCATGTTGCCGGTGTAGTTCTTGGTCATGTTGTTGGTCTTGGTCATGTTGTTGGTGCAGTTCATGTTCATACTGTTGGAGTTGATCTAGTTCAAGTTCATACTGTTGGAGTTGGTCTAGCTCATCTCGTAGTTGTAGTTCTTGGTGTGTTAAATAAATTTGAAAATCGTTTTGCTAGTTTGTTTTTTGGTGTGACATCACTTTTTTCAACTTTTTCAAATTTAAATCTCCATGGATTTTTGCTTGAGAATATGTTTTTTAATCAATGTCAAAAATTAATAAATGGATTTGCTATTGTATCTCTGGTGTTTCTTAGTAGATTGCATCAGGTATATCGTAGTGTTTCTCAGACTCATTCTATGGCCATAAATGGTGTTGCGGCTAGTGATAGTGGAGCTTTCCATAATTTATGATATCGCGGTCATTTTGTGCATGCATCATGTACTGCGTCTTTGATGTTCGTTGCTGTCTTTCATATTCATTCGAATGCATTCATTGTCGTATAGAGTGCTGTTTTTGCAACATCTTCTATTGTATGCAATCATGTACCAATGGTGCGTGGTGCTATTCAGACTGTATTTACTGTCCTATTTCGAAAAGATCACATGTTTTTTTATATTATATAAATATATCATATATTATATATTATAACTATTTTTTTATCTTATGTCAAATAATTATAGACTTTTTTTGATAATAGATTATAAATATTTTTTAAAAATTTTTGAGTCTTTTCTTGATTTTTGTGTTAAAAATCCTACACTTATTGTGTGTTTGTTTTATATAATTTTATTATTTATGCGAACGGTTTTTAAAGTATTAAAGGGTTTCTTTTATTTTTTAACAATTGTTGTTTGAGTTGTATATTTGAGAGGTGAAGTTCTTTTTGATCAAAATGTTTTTATGACGGTAAAATCTTTACTTATACCTTGATATTTGGTTTTTTGTGGCTTGATGCTTTGATATTTGGTCGCTACTTTTTGGGTTTGAAGAGAAAAATATGTTGAAGATATAAATAAAGAGCGTATTGCTACGAGATCTTTGATAGTGTGAGTTGTTTCTTGAATCATATTTAATGTTTTGTATCTTTTTAGTTAAAATTATTTTGTATTTGTATAAATGTTTCTAACTCTTAAAAAAGTTTGAATTATCTCTTTATGTTTGATTTGTTTTTCATTGTTATGATGTGGAAAGAGTATTGGTGGTAGTGATGAAATTGAATTATCTGTATCAGACTTTTCTATAGTTTATGATGGTAAAGTTAATTTGGAAAAGATGTATTTGAATGATTCTGATTCTGAGGAAATCTTAGAGCTTTATCAAGAGACTTGAAGTAGTATTGATTATAAAGATTCCTTGCTTATTGCTGAAAAGTATGATTTATGATTATGAGTTAATACATTTGTGCAACAGAATTTAGATACTTTAGAAATTCAGTGATTAACGTTAGATAATATTAATAAAAAACAATTAATAATAAATAAAAAATGAAATGATATCAACTGTGTATTAGTTGAGTATGAGATAACTGAGTGATTTGTTTCAAGTGTGCCGATATTATATATGAGTCAGTTATTCATCCCTCGAAAAGATAGTATAATATTGTTCTCGTATATGACTGAAAGCTCTTCTGCTCGTTGATATGCATCAAATGTGTTTATAAATGTAGAATAATTTATCTCTTAAAAGTATAAAAATGACTGAATCATCAATTAATATCTGATGAATCCCACAGATTTGAGGTTCTCAGTTTAATATTCCACAACAAAAAAAGGCTGATATTTCTATGTTTGATAATGCTCCTAGTGATATTTCTGTTTGATCTTTTTTTGGTAAAATTGTTATTTGATTACTTGTTTGAATTTGTGTTGCTGCTTTATTGTTTGGGTCTTTGACTGCTATTGGTTGATTGACTTGATCTGAAGAATGACAAACTAATCCTATTTTATGGGTACTTTTACCTGTGGTCTGATTTATAGTTGGTTTTGTTTGAAATTGTACATTAGCGTGGCTTTATAGTTTATTCTTTAGTAAGAGGTATTATAATCTTTCTAAAATGATTTGATTGATTTTTGTTGCTTCTCTCCTAATTTTACCTCTTTTTATAATAATTTCTGCATTATACAATTTTGTTTTTAAAGTATGAATTGATTCGTTATATTTTATTTTAAAATTGCAGATTATATTTACTTTGTTTATTTCTTTGAATTTGATAGATTTTCTATCTCAACCTAATTATTCAGCATCTAGTTTAATGTGAAATACTGTTTGAACGGCTTTGGCTTTGATTGTAGCTTTGTTTATCTCTTGAGGTATAGCATTAGTTACGGTTTCTGCTATTACTACTTATATGTTTAGTGTTCTTTGAGCATGAATTTGGGATGCAATTTATTATAAGTTTTATGAATGGTGAAATAATCCTTTCTATTTACCATCATTGAATGAACTTAGAGAGAAACGTCAGAAGGAAGAGGTTAAAAAGGCTAAAGAGGAAGAGGAGGTTAATGTTGATATGTAATACTGGATTTATATTTAATATTTTGGTTACTTATGATTCAAGCCAATTTTTATAAATATCTTTCATTGATTAAGTTAGTTGTTTGATTACTTATATTGTTTGTAGATTATTCAGCTATTAATGTTTTTGAAGATCCAATATTTGCGATTTGAATTTTTTTGGTCTGATCTTTTTTTGTTGCATGGTGAGCTAGTTATTTCTTTTTTTATTGAACTCAAAAGATTTTCCCAAGGACTAGAAATAATGATATGATTGAAGCAGATAGTTATAAGTTGTCTTTTTTGTTTTGAATGTATTCTTTGTTAAATATTTTATTCATTCTTGTTTGATATTGGAATAAGTTTTGGTGATTAGTATTTCTTATTTGTTTCTTATTGTTACTTTATATTCTTCTTATTGATAAGAAAAAAAATGTGAAAAAATCTGAATAATGAATTGGAAGAAAAAATTATTGAAAAGCTGAAAACTGTTTATGATCCGGAGTTTCCTTTGGTTGATATGTATACTCTCGGATTGATTTATGGTATAGATTTAAAGGTAAAAATCAAAAAATGTGATATAACTATGACTTTCACTACACCTACCTGCCCTATGGCAGATTTGATTATGAATTTGGTGAAAAATGCTGTTTTGGATATAATTCCTGATTGGGAGGTTGATATTATTGTAAGTTTTGAACCGATGCGAGATCCTAGTATGATTAAAGATTCAGATTTACAAAAAATGTTTTTATAATTTAGTTTTATTTTATCTCATAAATGGATTGAAAAACTATTTTTATTAATATATCATCTGATTCAGTATTAACTGATACTTGAGAGAAATATAGGATTGTTATTCCTCGTGATTTTGTTGAGGAATTATTGTGAAAAGAGTTAATAAACCTTTATAGAGAGAAGTGATTTGAGAATGTAGTTTTTTTGAATTGACCTGGGGGTTTTACGAATCTTAGAGTTGGTACTTTGTGTTTTAATTTATTAAATGCGTTATTGGAAAATCAACTTACTTTTTTTGATATTTCAAAGATTGATTTATATAAAAAAGCTTATGAGAAATGATTTTTGCCTAAATTTTGAGTTATTTATATCTGACAGAAAAGAAATATTTGGCTACGAGATTTTGAAAATAATGAAAAAATCTGACAATATTCTTTTAATGAATTAAAAAATTTGGATGAAATGGATGTTTCAGATAATGTATTTATTGAAGATGTAGAAGATGAAGAATATTACCCAGAATGGATGAATGTGTATTTAAAATATCATACATTACTTAATTGAACTGATATTTATTTGATTGATAATAGAACTGCTAATTGAAATTATATTTCTTTAGGTGAATTTGACTTAAAACCTTTGAAATCAATTGCTCCAAATTATATGATGGAACCTAGTGTTACAATTAAATAATTTAAATTGAAAATATATGTTATGTCTGAATTGAACGTTTCGACAAGTATTAATGAAAAATCTCTTTCTAGAGCCTTAATTTTTGATTCGGTTTTTGATTCATATAAATGAGTTTTGGCTTATGTGAAAGTAGTAGATTGAAGTTTTAGTGCGTGAAGTCCAGTTTATCTAATTCACTCACAAACAGAATTTACTCCAACTGAAGTTGGATATTTTCAGCCTGATTATAAAGCAGATACACAGTTATCTGAAGGTCAGATTTGATATATTATGACGTGAGAGAAATCAGTTAGAGATGTAAAGATTTGAGATACAATGGTGAGTGGATATGGATCTTTGAAGCAAAAATTACAAAAAATAGATTTGCAAAAATCTGATAGTGAAGAAAAGAACATAAATCTATTTCAGGATTATATCATTCCTGGATTTAAGAAAATGACTCCTTTCGTTTATGCGTGAGTCTACCCTATCGATTCAACAGAATATGATAAGCTTAAAGATAGTTTGGAAAAGCTTTCATTAAATGATAGTGCAATTGAATATGAAATGGAAGATTCTGGTGCTTTAGGATTATGATTTCGCTGTTGATTCCTTTGAATGCTTCATATGGATATCATTAAAGAGAGACTCTGGAGAGAATATGGACTAGATACGATATTTACTATTCCAACAGTATTATATTTAGTAAAATCTAAGAATCTGAATATTCCACAAATCAAAACTTGAGCAAATCTTAAAAGTCTTGTTCAATCTGGTCTGTATCAATATGTTTTGAAAGAAATCTGAATCAAACTCACCCATCGTCAGAAACAACGTTTAGAAGATAATCAATGAATTACTTCCGTTATGCAAGAAGAAACTTTTTGGGCTAGATTGGCTAAAGAATTTCAACCATGGATTGTTGTAAAATCGTGATCAGAGATGATTGATCAATGAATGATTGATAAAATTTTTGAGCCTATTGCAGAAGTAGAAATTGTTTGACCGAAAGAATATGCTTGAAATG